>JBAZGP010000532.1:0-2765 GCA_041652835.1 Lutibacter sp.
TATCAAGGAAATCAGAAAAAGATTATTTTACAACACAATATTGATAATTGTAATTATGAATTTAAAATGACACCTAATAATTTTTTAAGAGGTCATAGATGCCCAAAATGTAGTCATAGAATATTTTTAAATACGGAAGAATTTAAAAATTTAATCTATGAACAAATAGGATATGATTATGAATTAATTAGTGAATTTAAAAATTATAAATCAGACATTCAAGTATTACATAAAACCTGTGGAAACGTATTTACGATAAGAGCAGAGAGATTTATGCTTAGAAAAAAATGTGCTATATGCTATCCGTTAAAACAAATAAAACCTAGAAAAATGAATACTGAAATATTTAAAAATGATATTTTTAATTTAGTTGGGGATGAATATCAATTATTAAGTGAATATGAGAAATCTTCTAAAAAAGTTCTAATGTTACATGAAAAATGTGGTATTAAATACTATGTTAGACCAAATGAATTTTTACAAGGAAGTCGTTGTCCTGAGTGTTTTCGACGTAAATTAAAAACTTTAGAAGAATTTAAAAAAGAGGTTTATGAACTGATTCAAGATGAATATGAAGTTATAGGTCAATATATTAATACTGATACATGTATAAAATTTAAGCATAATGAATGTCAAAATGAATTTAATATGCGACCTAATGATTTTTTAAGAGGACAGAGATGCCCAGTTTGCGAAAAATCTAAAGCAGAAAAGTTTATAAAAGATTATCTTATAAAAAATAATATTAATTTTATTGATGAATATATGTTTGATGATTGTCGTGGAATGAAAAGACCGTTACCATTTGACTTTGCGATATTTAATGAGAATAAATGTATTAAATTTCTTATAGAGTATGATGGGGAATTTCATTATAAACCTATTGTTGGAATTGAAAATTTAAAATATCAAAAAAGAAATGATTCTATAAAAACAAATTATTGTTTAAGAAACAATATTCCTTTACTAAGAATACCTTATTGGGAGTTTAATAATATTGAAACGATTTTAGTCAATTGGATGATAAATTATAATATTAAATATGCAGTTTAGAAGGTGATAAATTTATTTAGGAAGTGATGCTAAAATGTTACAATTTGATACTCAAGCCCTAGTTAGAGATATTCTCAAAGAGTGTGAACGTGCATTAAAAATAGTTGCTGAAAAAGCAAAACAAGCAATGATATATGAGTTATCAAGCCATGCGGGTGCTGGAAGTGGAACGACTGGAAGAAGTGAATGGAACAGAGAAGTAGGGGCTGCAATAGACTTTATCGCTGCAAATACAGCAACCGAAGCTGTAGTAAAAGTTGGATTAGTGAATTCGCAGGATGACTATAATTTAATGTTTAAGGCACTGTTGTTAGATCTTGGTTCCGGTACAAAAGCAGATATCGAGGGTAATCCTTGGATTGCGGAGTATTTAGTTTCTGATGCTTATAATACTAATCGTTCAGGATTCGAAATTCTCAGTAGGCCAGGGCAGAAAATTTATGATTTAGAAACTGATGAATGGCGAATGTCAAAAGCACAATCGGAGTACGAGATACCACAATTTAGTCAACCACCAACATATTTTTTTGAAAACGGTTTGCGACTAATTATAGCTGACTTCAATAAAGCAATCGATGATGTAACAAATAATTTTAATTTTGCAAAATATCTTAAGTCTACTGTTAAGTAAAGGAGGTGGCATATTGAGTTTAACTTTAGAGTCTAGAACACTTGCATTGAAACTTTTCAATGATACAACCTTAAAAGATTTAATGCTTATTCCTACTGTTGATAAAACAAATTTAGCAAAAGTCAGAGATACATATATTGTTGAGACAAATGGTTCTGATGCTATAGTCACTACCGAAAACGCTAAGATAATGTATTATAATGTGCCACTAACTGATACCAATAATCAATATTGCAAATGGGATGGAATGATATTCAAGATATTTGTAAAGAGTTCACAGGAATATACATTGACTAACGGACTTGATAAGAGACAATTAGCTATTGCTGATAGACTGAATGAGATTTTAAGCAGACAATATGTTGCTGATTGGAAGTGGCATCCTGTAGATAAAGGATCGCTCTTTTGTGGTACTTCGGGTTATAAATTATATTTCGTAAGATATGCTTACAAGAGAATTTATTAATAAACAGATAAAAGTTGAATTTTATTCAAAAAATGAGTTTTAATATTTTAAAAATTAATCGTTCAGAAATGAACGGTTTTTTATATTCATTTTAATTATCAAAACTGAAAAGCTGATTAAAAAATCAAAATCCAAGTAAATCAATTAAAAATATTAAAAGGAGGAAATGTTAATTATGGCAAATTATGCTAAAGGTTTTATTATCGATACACCCAAAGTCTTTGTTAAGACCACTTCTGGGGATACTCAAATTTATAAAGCTTCAAGTGGCGAGGTGAAACTTGGAGCCGAATCATTGGAAATAAATGGATCGTGGTCACCATTCATTTTAGCTGAGATCGACACAAAGTCCACTTTGGAAGTTACTCTATCAGATACGATCCTTCAGATGGATACTTTGAAATTAACTACTGGTGGTACGGCTGCACCAGGCGCACAAAATTGGTATGCGTTTGGAACAGCATTTACAATTGGCTCCGCTGCTACACCTACAATTACGATCCCAGCGGTTGTTATTGCTAGTTCAATTCGTATCAATGGGTATACAGAAGTTGCCAGTTCTCCCACAGCTACTCAATTTATCGTAACAATTGGCGCAACTGATACTGTAGTGGA
>JBAZGP010000533.1:0-2755 GCA_041652835.1 Lutibacter sp.
ATTTGCCTCAAAAGATCATCAACAGGCTGAATTAATTACTAAAATACTTAGAATGTTTTCGATTATTACATTTCTATTATCCTTGTGGTTGATTTATAACTTATTGTATAAAAAGGTGGGTAAAAATGCTTACTTTTTTGCCGTACCACTTGCTGCTTCATATCAACTTATGTTAGGTGCTTATCTATTTTATTGGGACGTTTTTATGATGTTTTTTTTCGTATTGACTTTGTATTTAATGGATAAAAAATCTAAGTGGGCTTATCTAACAGCGTGTTGTATGGTTAATACTAAAATGTTTATTGCGTTATTATTCCTTATACCATTAATTGCCAAGAATTGGAGAATGGTTTTTACGGGGTTGTCTATTATCCCCTGGTTTATAGTATCGTGGTTTGTGACAGGTGATTTATTTTACTTTTTTATCCATTATTTTGGAGTGACTGGATCGCACAATCTTGTTTATCAATTATATTCTCTTAAAGAGTATCTTTTAATTATGGTTGGATTAGGTATGCCGTTTTATTTAATAATGACGCTACCTATTGTATACTATGTTAAAAAATATTATGAATATGTAGTGTTATTAATAGTTACTTTTGTGTATGCTTTTGGGGCTGGATTAGGGATAACGCACTTGTCAACATTAATTTATACGGGTTGTTTAATATTCCCGATTGTAGCGTATGAGTTTAAATTAAGCGATAAGTTAGGTAGATTGATGCATAATAACAAAAAGGAAGTGTTATGACTTTAAAAAATATAAATGATATCATGCTTTTTTTGGATGATTGGGTCGCTAAGCATGGGTCATATGTTAATGAGGGGCTAATTCCGGGCAAGGCTTCTAAACGATTGAATTTTTTTCATGTCTTAGAAGCCTCAAAGTTAGGTATTCAGCAGGTTAGAGATGAAATAAAAGAATTTATTGAAGTAATTTTAAATAAGGGTTCTACTGATAATATTTTAGAGATTGGATTGGGATATTATGGGGGAACGCATATTTTATGGCAACAGATATTTAATCAAGTGGTTACAATAGAATTAAATCCGTTAGTTGCTTTAAAGTTTAAAATAAGCGAGAATTTAAACGGTAAGGATAAAATTATATTAGGGAATTCACATAAATCAAAAACATGGGATAAGGTTTATAAGTATGCTCAGTATGATGTGCTATTCATAGATGCCGATCATACATATGAAGGGATAAAGAGTGATTATTTAGATTATGCTAAATTGGTTAAAAAAAATGGGATTATCGCTTTTCACGATAGCGTTTGTAGAGTAGAAGGGTTTGGTATCGCTGAATTTTTAATGGAATTAGCACAGGGTAATATAGATAATGTAAAGCATAATATTCATCAGATTGTTCATTCAAAATGTGTGGGAATAGCTTATGTCGAAAGTTAAATTAGCAGATTTTTTAAATAAACATAAGAGAGATTTATTTTGGCTTTTGCCAGTGTTTTTATTTAGTTTTATAATGGTCGCTTCAAGTTGGCATGTGCCGATGTGGATGGACGAATGGACATTTTATAAGTTGTCTTTAAATCTACCAAGTTATTCGTCTTCATCAGATTGGTTGTTTAAAGATAGACCATCAACTATAAATCCAATGGATACTTGGAATGATAAAACAGATTTACCTTTAGATAGAAATGCTTCATTACATTGGGTTTATGATAACAAAGTTTATGGGCATGGGCCATTAGCACCGATGTTATGTTGGCCTATAGTTAAAACTTTAGATAAAATGGCAGATAAAGGTTGGATTGCTCATATTGAAGCACAACCGGGCTATCCTGTAGTTCCTTCAAACATTACTGATATAGATATGCAGAAACTTAATTTAACGATGAATGCAGAAACTATAACTAAAATCTTGCGGTTTATCCCCATTATACTCTTTATTATATCTATGTGGTTGATATATAAAATAATATATAGTAAAGTCGGCTCAAGTGCCTTTGTATTTTCAATACCAGTTACTACGGGTATTCAATTATTATCGGGTGTTTATCTTTTTTATTGGGATATTTGGATGATGTTCTTTTTTGTGCTTACGCTTTATCTTATGGAGCGTAAATCCAAATGGGCTTATCTGGCTGCTTGTTGTATGGTTAACACTAAATTATTTGTAGGGTTAGTTTTCCTTTTACCATTGATAGTTAAAAATTGGAAAATGGTTTTTACGGGCTTGGCTCTTATCCCATTTTATTTAGTAATAGCTTATGTGAATGGAGACATTTGGTATCCACTAATCCACTATGGAACAGGCGCAGGAATGAATTTACACAACTACGTTTATCATCTTTATGATTTAAAAGGATATGGGTTATTAATTCTATCGTTGGGTATTCCTTTCTTTTTAGTAATGACAATTCCTATATTTTGGCGAATAAAAAAATATCCTGAGTACGTGGTTTTATTTATTGTCGCTAATCTTTATGCTTGGGGTAGCGGTTTAGGAATGACGCACTTATCCTCTTTGGTTTATGTTGGTGCTTTAATCTTTCCGTTAGTTTTTAGTGAATTTAATTTGTATCCTAAATTTTATAAGGTATTCAGTTTTTTTAATTTTAACAAGGGGATATCAAAGGGTTGAAGCAAATACTTAGTTCATTTTTGGGAGTTCCCCTTATCAGCCGATTGTCTCGTTATTTATGGCATATTTATGTGAATCAAAATTTAAGTGTGATTAAAACTAAAAATATGAATGAATTGTTACGAGATATAAAATTAAAAAAATTAGATA
>JBAZGP010000534.1:0-2748 GCA_041652835.1 Lutibacter sp.
TGGCAAATTTTCCTCCTCGACAAAACTAGCATGAGCCGATTCACATCTTTCTGGTTCCTTGTATTTATTGTATATACTTCCTTTTTCCATAATAAATCTACTCTTAGCTTATCGCATTTAGCCGAATTAAGCAACAAAAAAGGGTTGGGTCAACCATAAAGGTCAACCCAACCCAAGAGACTATCCGTGGGCGGCAACAAGAACCTTGCCGCTTCTACCATCGTCGTAGTACACCCGAGAAAAAAGGTGCACTACGGCGTGGAAAACCACTAGATAGGACCAGACCGCCATCGGTCCGGTCAAGACAACTTCTTTACGCTCTGATGCAGGAATTCCCTGCACCATTGCGCCGATGTTCCGGCCAACGATATTAACTGCGTCAGCTACAGAAGTCGTCAAGTTAAAACGACCCGCCACTTCCTCAACCTTGCAACCTTCATACAGGCTGCTGTTTTTCAAACTTAAATCGATAATCATTTTTCTCTCCTCGTTAGCATACTTGCGTCATTGCAAGCAATCCCTTTTTAATCAGGTCAACGCTAATCGGAGAATTGAGAAGTGGCAGAAAAACGGTTATGTATAATCTTCTTTCTGCCACTTCCTAATGTTCTTATATTTCTCAATGAACTATTATAACCTGTTATTATACACCCAAACAACCAAAAAGTCAACCCCAAATGCCTACTCTTGGCTTAAATAAGGCAAACTAGACACAAAAAAGCCCCGCCGAGGCGGGGCCAAATTATGTTCGATTATTTCACATCCAGTATCGTGTATTTCACTTTTCCGCCGGGCGTGTCCACCTCCACTTTGTCGCCTTTCGTATGGCTCATAAAAGCCTTGCCCATAGGAGATTCGTTGGAAATTTTGAATTCCGCGGGACTCGCTTCGTTGGAACCGACAATCTGAAAATCCATTTCGTCCCCATTCCATTTTACTTTGACGGTTGATCCCATCTGCACCACCTGCGAATTTTCGTCGTGCTTCACCACTTTCACTTCTTTGAACATATATTCCAACTCCGCCACTCGCGCTTCATTTTCCGCCTGTTGCCTTTTGGCTTCACTGTATTCCGCGTTCTCGGATAAATCGCCTTGCTCCTTAGCTTCCTTTATGGCATTGGCAATATTCTGGCGAATGGTTGTCCGCCGATGTTCCAACTCTTCTTTTATTTTTCTCATCCCCTCTTCGGTAACAAATTTAGCCATAGTTTTTTTATTTTTTAAAACCTGCCTAATCTCAAGGCAAGTTTAACTAATGATATTATAACAATATAAAAATTGTAGCAGAATTAATACGGCTGTCAATGGTTTGTATTAGAAGAGTACATCTTGGACACTTTGGAATATTTTTGAGTAAATTCAATGGGCGTCAGATAGTCCAGAGTTTGATGCGGACGGTTAAAATTGTATTCAATCAACCAGTCGGTCAGATTACGGTTAAAGATGCCAATATCCGTGGTCATATTCCCCAAAGCAATGAATTCTTCTTGCAGTGTCCGATTGAAACGCTCGCACACCGAGTTGTCCTTGGGTGTTCTGGTTCGGGAGAAATAGTGAGGGACTTTTAGCTGATTGCAGGCTTCCTCGAAATGCTTCAGAAACTCACTGCCATTATCAGTCTGCAGATTTTCAAACTTACCGTCAAGCAGATAGGATAGCCTTTCCAGAAAATCCTTGGCTGATAGCGAACTGTGGTTGTTGTACATCCGGGCATAGGCCACCTTGGCATATTTATCGATAGCGGTCAGAATATAGCGCTTCTGGCCATTGCAATACCGGACGATAGTGTCCAGACAAACAAGGTAGCCCGTCTTCGGTTTTTTCTTCAGTTCGGTAATTCTTTTCTTTTGCTGGGCTTTCTGCCGCTTTTTATTGGCCTGCGATTGTTTTTTGGCATTGTAGTATAGACCGGATATTTCGATAATGCACTGTATTTTCCAATCGCTGATCCTTTTGTCATCCGGATATTTCTTTTTGTAAATCTTTAGTAATTTCACCTTACCATAGCGGATGTGTTTCTTTCGCAGTAGTACTATGCGTTCATATTGCAAATCGGTGTATTCTTTCTGCCTGGTTTTTTTAGGAGCTCTGAATTCGTCTTCCAGCGTTCTTAAATTCTTCTCGTCAAACCGCTTTCGCCAATAATACCAGATTGATCTGGGGATGTCGAAATGGCGGCAGGTTAGTTGAGTATTCCACTTGGCTTCAGTTTCATAGTAGATCATCCAGCTGAGGCGCTGGCAGGCCTTCTTGCTCAATTTCAGTTCCTTGGCAATCTTTGGCCACCGTTCGTATTTGCTTTTGGACAATTTCAGTTCCCGGACAAGGAAAAAACCGATTTGTTTGGCTTTCATATTGGAGATATATATTGGCTAATTAACTCCCTATCCTATCATAGGGGTGTCCAATATGTATCTCATCTTATTCAAATCAAAAAAGTCTTCGTCTTTCCATTGCGCCCTAAAATCGCCGTTATTAAATTCAAAAAAAATGTCACTTAGCCTTATAACGGAAGAACAGTGCCCACTTTTTTTTATCTCTCGAACTAAGTCCGCAGTGTTTTCGGTTTCTGGTCCGATTATCGCAAACTTTAGTTTATTCATTTTTTCTCAATTCCAAAATAAAATTAATTATTTCCTTTATAACATTCCTTGTTTGACCATGGGTTGGGTTGTAATGAATATACAGATCAGGCTTCCCGTTAATTTCTATGATGTTAAAATTTTGCTCGGTGATGTTTTTTGAA
>JBAZGP010000535.1:0-2742 GCA_041652835.1 Lutibacter sp.
CGCAATTACAGTATATTGCGAATATTTTTTTTCTGTAGAAAGGTAGTTTAAAAATGAAGTAATTGGCATAAAAAAAAACCGTTAGTACACAAATTTACGAATTGTTATTTGTATTTACTAACGGTTTATATAATTGGGTTAAAAAAATTAACCTTGCTCTTCGTTTGTTCTTAATTTTTGGACGTAATTGGCTTTTATCCTTTTAGCACGATTTACTACTGAAGGTTTTGAGAATTGTTTACGTTCGCGTAAATTTTTCATCGTTTTTGTACGATCAAATTTTCTTTTGTAACGTTTTAACGCTCTATCGATATTTTCTCCGTCTTTTACTGGTATAATTAACATAGTTTGGCACCTCCTTTCAAGTTGTTCTCTTTTAAATTTTGGATTGCAAATATATAACTAATTATTTTATTTGATGTAATTTTTATTAAAAACTACTTTTTGCCAAAATTTTATTTTTTTATTAAACCGTTGGCTTGTATTCTTTTTTGTCAATAATAATTTTTGCGATAATTTCTTTCAAAATCTCCGAAGTTCCACCTCCAATTGGACCAATACGGCTGTCTCTTAACAATCTTGCCATTGGATAATCTTCCATATAACCGTATCCGCCTAAAAATTGCAGGCATTCATAAATAACTTTATCGGCAATTTTAGTCGAGACCAGTTTAGACATACTCGCTTCTTTTACGATATACTGACCTTCATTTAATCTTTTGGCTACAGAATAATTAAATTCTTTGCACATTTCGACTTCACAAGCCAAATCAACTATTTTATGTCGCAAAGCCTGAAATTGATCTATTGTTTTTCCAAAAGCTTGTCGTTCCGACATATATTTTAAAGCATAGTCCAAAGCAAATTCAGATCTTGCGTGCGCATTTATTCCCATCACCAATCTCTCCAGTGCAAAATGACTCATAAGATATTGAAACCCTTTACCCTCTTCTCCCATTAAATTTTTAGCAGGAATTACCACATTATCAAAAGCAATTTCAGCGGTATCTGAAGCTCTCCAACCCAGTTTATCTAACTTTGTTGCAGAAATCCCAGGTGTATTTCTATCCATAATAAAAATACTTATTCCTTTATTTTTAGCTGCCAAATCCGTTTTTGCGGTAACAATCAAATAATCTGAATAAACACCATTTGTAATAAATGTTTTTGAGCCATTAATTACATAAGTATCCCCTTTTATAACTGCTGTACTTCTCATTGCAGCCACATCAGATCCTCCAAATGGTTCTGTTATACACAAACAACCAATTTTTTCACCTTCAATACTTGGTGTTAAATAATTCTGTTTAATAAAATCGCTTCCTTCTTTTTCCAAATGGGTCATTGCCAAATAAACATGAGCCCACATCGCCGCAGCAAAACCGCCCGAATTCACTTTTTGAAGTTCTTCTAAAAATATAACCGTATAAAAAATATCCAATCCTAAACCTCCATTTTCTTCAGAAGTATTTAAACCAAAATAACCCATTTCTCCAAATCTCTTCCAAATAAAACGCTCAATAGTGCCGGTTTTTTCCCATTTATCTATGTGAGGAACGACTTCCTTTTGTAAAAAAGATTGAAAACTTTTTCTGAATGCTTGGTGTTCTTCTGTAAAATACATACTATTCATAGGAGCTGTTAGCTTAAAATATTAGTTTTATTATTTAGCGTCCAAATATAGCGTTATTCTATTAAATTTTTCTAAAGGAAAACCATCAATTTTTTTTAGTTCTTCAATAGATTGAATTTCAGCAACTTCATTTTTGTAATTAAAAATCTTTTTGGTTAATTCATAATCTAAGTAAACAATGGACAGCACTTCTTTAAAAGTTGCTGTATTGATATTTATTTTTTTAATTGTAGGTGGTTTGGTGACTTCAAAATATTGCAAAACTTTACCCGCAATTTCTTTATCCAACGCCCAAACTTCAAATATTTGATCATTGAATGAAAATCCTTGTAATTTTGTTCTATAGTCAATGATTCTTTTTGACAATTTTTCTCCAATACCGTTAATGGCTATAAAATCTTCTGCAGAAGCCGAATTGATATCTTTTTTTACAATTCCCTTTTCAGAAGCATAATTTGAATATTTTTTTACAATTTCCTTTTCAGAAGCAGTATTTGAATATTTTGTTGCTAAGTTTTTTTCCGAAGTAATCCAATCTGGAAATTTAAAAAATGGGCTTATTTTGAGTAACAAACTATCATTAATTCCTGTGACTTCTTGAAATTGTTTTGTTGAATTGATATAATTTCTCTTTGAGCGAAAAGCCAGCAATTTATCAATTTCAGCGGTATTCATTCCAAGTTGATGACCTTTAAAATCTGTAATGAAATTTGGATTGAAAGGAGAAATTTTAGGTTTTGTTTTTTCTAATGCTATTTTTAACAAAGAATCTTGTTCTTTATTAAAAATTTCAATTTCATTTTGAGAAAATTCAGATGGTGTATCCAAAGAAAAATCTACAAAAAAGAAGCTAATTTGTAGCATTACAATAATTAATAGCAAAAAGAAAATCCCATTTCTTTGGCGTTTGTTATACCAGAAATGGGATTTTAATTTATTCATATTATTAATAAGTTTAGATTTTTTATAATAACAAATCTATCAAATTATTTTAATATCTCTTATCTTAGTACATGACAAAAAAAATAATTTAACAAAAACGCGTAAATTATCGCATTATAAATTTGCATAAAAGACTGATATTCATTATATTAGAAGATTATAACTAC
>JBAZGP010000536.1:0-2736 GCA_041652835.1 Lutibacter sp.
CCGTACGAATAAAATTTATATTTTTCTTTTATAGCTTCTTCATAGGCTTCCATTAAAAAATCGTAACCTGCAAAAGAGGCTGCCATCATCATTAAGGTAGATTTTGGCATATGAAAATTTGTGACCATACAATTGGCAATGCTAAAATCGTAAGGCGGAAAAATAAATTTATTTGTCCAACCATTAAATGAATTTAAATGATTATTTGATGAAACCGCACTTTCAATACCACGCATTACCGTTGTGCCTACAGCACAAATACGTCTTTTTTTGTCGATTGTACTGTTCACAATATCAACGGCATCTTGAGTAATAATTAAACGTTCAGAATCCATTTTATGTTTAGATAAATCTTCAACTTCAACAGGATTAAAAGTTCCCAATCCCACATGTAATGTTATTTCGGCAAAGTCGATTCCTTTAATCTCCAAACGTTTCATCAAATGTTTAGAGAAATGCAAACCTGCAGTTGGCGCAGCAATTGCGCCTTCATGTTTTGCGAAAATTGTTTGGTAACGTTCCTCATCTTCCTTTTCAACAGCTCTTTTAATATATTTTGGCAACGGAGTTTCACCCAATTCTTCCAGTTTTATTCTGAATTCTTCATAAGAGCCATCATATAAAAAACGCAATGTTCTTCCTCTTGATGTTGTATTGTCAATGACTTCAGCAACCAGACTTTCATCATCACCAAAAAATAATTTGTTCCCTATTCTAATCTTACGCGCTGGATCAACCAAAACATCCCACAATCTACTTTCTGCATTTAATTCTCTCAACAAAAAAACTTCAATTCTTGCTCCGGTTTTTTCCTTTTCTCCATACATTCTGGCGGGAAAAACTTTGGTATTGTTTAATATCATTAAATCTCCTTCATCAAAATAATTAATTATTTCTTTAAAAGTATGGTGCTCAATGGTTTTCTTTTTTCTATCTAAAACCATTAATTTAGACTCATCCCTATTCTCAGCAGGATATTCTGCCAATAATTCTTCCGGCAACTCAAATTTAAATTTTGATAATTTCATGTATATATTTTAAAGAATGAGCGCAAATATACAACATCCGTATAGGCGTTGTCAAGTGTTTTAAAATAAAAGTTTGTTTTGCAGTCAATTAACGACAAATATGTTCAAAATCTTCCCAAAAAGCAGGATAAGATTTTGAAACTACACTAGCATCTTCAATTTCAATGGCAACTTTTGTAGCCAATGGCGCAAAAGCCATCGCCATTCTATGGTCATCATAAGTGGCAATTTTTATGTTTTCCTTTATTTTTGTAGCTGGATTTAAATGCAATGAATCATTCGTAATAACAACATTGCCGCCCAATTTTTCCAACTCATTTTTTAGTGCCATCAACCTATCGGTTTCTTTTATTTTTAAAGTATGAAGACCGGTTAAATAACATTCAATTCCTAAACCAAAACAGGTTACGGCGATGGTTTGGGCAATATCAGGAGCATTTATTAAGTTTAAAGTTAAAGGTTTAAGGTTTAAGGTTTGATTATTTTTTAATACAATAGCGTTTTTGTTAAACACGGTGGAAACGCCTAAATTTTCATAAATTTCAACCAAAACAGCATCGCCTTGTAAACTGCTTTTTTTGTAAGAAGAAAGGGTTATTTCCGAATTTGGGCTCAGCGCACATAAACTGTAAAAATAAGAAGCCGAGCTCCAGTCAGATTCTACAACGATTGTTTTTGGATTAATGCTCGGTTTTGGTTGTATAACAATCAAATTATTTTCCCAAACGTATTCAATCCCAAGTTCAGCCAACAATTGTAAGGTCATTTTGATGTAAGGAACAGAAGTTACTTCACCTTTGAATTTTAATTTGAGTCCGTTTTTTAGCGTTGGCGCAATTAATAACAAGGCCGAAATATATTGACTGCTAATATTTCCATCAATTTCAACAAAATCATTTGTCAATTTTCTTCCTGAAATTTTTAAAGGCGGGAAACCCTCTTTTTCCAGATATTGGATATTTGCACCCAATGAAACCAAAGCTTCAACCAAAATTTTAATAGGTCGGTCTTTCATCCTGTGAGAGCCAGTTAACACAATTTCAGTGGCTTCCTTCACCGAAAAATAAGCTGTTAAAAAACGCATTGCCGTCCCGGCATGACCAATATTTATTTCGTTGGAATCACTTGCCAACGCTTTTTGCATCAATACGGAATCATCGGAATTTGAAGTGTTTTTAATGGTTAAATTTGGATAAAACTGTTGTAAAATCAGCAACCTGTTTGTTTCACTTTTTGAACCTGTAATCTGGATTTTTCCTTTAACTATTTTATTGATTTTTAATAAGTTCATTTTTTGCGTAATTGGTAATTTTAAATCAACTTATTTTTTTATAAACTTATAATAACCTGCCATAATCAATCCGTAAACAATGGACATGGTAAACTGAACAGTTAAAAATGGCAACAAGGTTTCTGCAGAAAAGTATTCAGCAATCATCCCAGTAATTCCTCCATTTTTAACCATGGAAATTATTATTTTTAAGATGGTGACTATCACAAAAAATACCAAGGCAAACCTAATTGTTAATTTAAAAAACGACTGATTTTTATAGTTATCCATTTATTTTAATTTTTTATTATTTTGATGACGGTCGTGATCCCTCTTTGTTTTTACTTCCATTTTTTTATCGAAAGCAGCTTGTAAATCTATTCCTGTTTGGTTTGCCAAACACAACACCACAAAAACCACATCGGCTAATTCTTCGCC
>JBAZGP010000537.1:0-2085 GCA_041652835.1 Lutibacter sp.
GCTTCGTCGGGTCGCCCACCAGCAAGTTTACCGTCCACTACGATCATGTAGTTTTGGGCCATTAAGTAAAGAAGTAGCATTCCCGTAAAAATTCCGACAATCGATAAAACGATTCCAAGGTTGTTATTGTTGTTTTTCATCATTTGTTAATTTAATTATGCATTCTATGTATGTAAGTATTCACTGATAAAGGTAAAAGTAAGTTTTTATATAAAAAAAGATTATTAGCAATATTTTCATAATTTGTTTTTATTCTAAATAAGAAAAACGCTAAGTACTATAAGTACATGATAAAAAATGTAGAATATTGATTTTTAATGCTTTAATTCTCGTTAATAATTTTTTTGAGACATAATATAGTCCATATATGAAGGCCCTAATAACTTTTCTTAAACTTAAAATGGTTTTGATTTTAATTTCCCTCTCTTTTTCATCTAAAAAGTCGTCTATTTATAGTTAAATAAAAGTTAATATTGTCAGAAAGACAGATTTTTTAATCTTTTTAATCCGTATATGGAATAGTTTTACTGCCTAAAAGATAACACAATTCTCCGAGCAATTTTATTGTTTTGGGATAGTGATAAAATTCTTTGATTCACAGTTTAATAAATAACTAAAATGCTGATAGCTGTTTGTTTTTTTAATAAGAATAAATCTTAAAAATTATTTATAATTCAGATGTAATAGCTACTATTATTTTCATTTAGAAAAAGCTAACTATTTATCCCTCGACAAACCACTGTTAGCAAGTAAACAATCTATCGTTTGTTTTCCAAACTATTCAATATATTTATTAATCAAATCAAATCTTTCCTGTATCAGAGTACCACACTTGTTCAGCATCGTGAATATAAGTAGAAAGTCAACGTTTTTATAATCACTTCCAACATCAAAATATTGATGCTCTTTTTCCAAACTTCCAATTTGTTCGTTCTAAAACAAGTGTCAAATTTTCTTTCTTTGGCAATAATATAAAGATTGTATAGTTACAATAAAACAACAACCCTACATATACGTCAGTTTGAATGGTTTTTGTGAAGTGTAACAGAGCAAAAAAGATATTGAGAACACTTCACCAATTTGCATATAACTAATAGGTGTTAAAGACGAAGGTTCTCGATACAATTTTAAAGCAATAGTAATAGGCTTTATATGTAAATTTAACTGGCTTTAAAATCACTCACTGACGAAAAGGAGCAAACCGTTAGTTTGAGTAGTTTTCGTGAAGAGGAGTCCTACACATACGTCACTTCGAGTGTTTTTGGCATAACGGAAGTTGATTATAAGAGATTGTAGATAAGCCAAAAATGTATCGAGAAGCTTGTATTACTATCATTCTAAATAAATCGAGAATAAAAACAATAATTATGAGACTATAATACGTCTATATTTTAAAATGTTCTGACAAAACCTATTACACAGGTGTTACCAGTAATTTGGATAGTAGGATGTTTAAACATCATTCAGGCTTTTATCCCAATTGTTATACTTTTTCCAGAAGACCCTTAGAACTTGTATTTTATTGTGAATTTACTGACATTAATTTTGCAATTGAAACGGAAAAACAAATAAAAAGATGGTCACGAGCAAAAAAAGAAGCATTAATCAATGAGGAATATGATAGCTTGGTTAATTTAGCCAAGAAGAAGTTTTAATTTGGTGAATACGTATTGCAATTACTTCTTCAAATTCTACACACGTCAGTTTGAGTGGTTTTGGCAAAGTGCAGTCCTACACACACGTCAGTTTGAGTTGTTTTTGTGAAGCGTAATAGAGCAAAAAAGATATCGCGAACACTTCGCCAATTTGCATATAACTAATAGGTGTTAAAGACAAGGTTCTCGATACAATTTTAAAGCAATCATAATAAGCGTTTATATGTAAATTTGACTGGCTTTAAAATCACACTGACGATAATTAATAAAAACAACATTTAAAACACTTTATAAATCGGCAGTTTTAAATGTGCTTTTTCATAGTAAGGAGAATTTTTGTACACAAAATCCAACTGTGCTTCTGGGTTTTCTGCAAAATCTTTATCTGCTTGTATTTTTTGATTCAATAAATCCTTTAAACTCGGATTTT
>JBAZGP010000537.1:2095-2728 GCA_041652835.1 Lutibacter sp.
AACAGCTTTTCAGCAATATCTTCAAAAACATAAGCCGAAAAATGTTCCTTTTGCTCTAAAACAGTATCGAAAAAATTCCAGTTAAAAAAAGAATCTGTTGCTTCGGCTTCTAAAGTTTCAATAATATAACGAACGCCATTTTGTTGAATAGGAATATAAACATCACCTTTATTGAACAATACATTTTTGGCTTCAGCAGAAACAACAGTGTTAAAATGCGGATAATGTCCTTCAAAAGGTCTTGTGCTCGTTTTATAATCTTTAATATGTTGTTCTTCAACGGTGATGATGGTGTCATTTTTTAAAACATGATATTCAATAGCATTGCTTTTTAACCGTTCCAATACCTTCCACCAGCCTTGTTTTAAAATATAAGCTTTCGGAATTTGAATTTCTTTGGAAGGCAAATAATTGTTGAAATACTTTACCGGTTTTACGTAAGGCTTTGTTCGGTCGTAAAATAAGCGTTTGCCATTGGTTACTTTGCTGTCGATATAACTTCCTTCGTAGCCTTTAAACTGCAAGGTTGAATAGGTGTTTTTATCGAGTTCAAAAGCGATAGGATAGGTTTTTTTAGCCAATATTTCCGCTGTCGCATTATGGCGAAGTTCTTTAATTTCAGGGCCTTTTTCA
>JBAZGP010000538.1:0-2717 GCA_041652835.1 Lutibacter sp.
CGCCATTAGGCACTGCAATTTCTGACCGGCGAAGCGTCATCCAAGAAAATGTCAGATAATTTCGTCCTGGCGATTCTGGACTGGCTACATCTGATGCAGGATTCCGGCAGAGCATACATCCCTGACGAAATGGCAGTACGCGAGGCGCAAACATTACTGACCTATGCTCGCAAGGAAGCGGGGCAGGAAGAATTGTTTGAAGGACAATCGGCAGAATAACTGGAGCATTTTCTTCTCCTTTGAAAATGGGTGGTGGGAGACCTACTCACCACCCAAAATGGAGAATAGGAGGAACATTGGATAAAGGAGTAAAAATGGGTGAACTAAAACTATGCCCTTTCTGTGGAGAACCTGGCGTTTTACGCAGGCTAATTAATGATTTATTTGTCGTTTGTTGTAAAAACGAAAAATGTTATATGATTGTGCAAAATAATGTAGCAACAACGCCTGAAAAAGCAATAGAAATATGGAATACTCGACCCATTGAGGATGCTATGCAAAAACAAATAAATAAAGGCGAGTATCCCTTGAAGGTAGGTAAATAATGTGTAATATTAATGATATAGTACAAAAAAATTATACATCATGGAGGGATATTATGAATGAACCAACTATGCTTGATGCCACGTCAGATTTAGTTTCAATGGATGTTTGTACTAAAATAAAAAAATGGTTGGTAGATGAGGACTGGAATATAACTGAAATCCAAGCCGAAGATATTAGATGGGGACTTCATTGTGAAGATCAATTTAAAAGAAAAATGAATGTGATTCAACGAAACAACCGTCCAGATCAAGTATTGATTATTGGGGGTGTCATTTTAGTTGACAGCATGAAAAGAAAAATGGAGAGAATGGATATAAAAAAACAACAAGAGTTTCGATGGTTAATAAATATCGAATTACTTAAGACAAATTTAGAATTCCAAATGGTTGGAACGCCCCTTGAAAAAATAGATTTATCACAGCGATTATATTATGATGCTTTGACAAAGGATGAATTTATACAAAGAGTCTCTTGTCTTAGGCGTGGAATAATATTAATTTTAGCTTTATTGCAAAGACAATTCAATGAAATTCCAGAGGAAACAAAACTTGGTTTTCAATTAAATTAAAGGATTTTATATGGATACAAATAAAAAAGAACAACAAAATAATCTAATAGATAACTTGATAAAAAACAATCGTGAAGAAATTACAAATTCACAATATGCGACAAGGGATGATTTCTTTTCTATTTTACAAAAGGTGTCCAAAAGTAATGAGAGTGTAGAAAATAATACTAATAACGAAAACAAGAAATAGGCTTTTAAAGCACACCACCCCATTGCTGGGGTGGGGCTTCATGTTTCGCTCCTCTGAGCTTCATATGATTCCCGGTTTTTATCCGGATGTTACCTGCTAAAACACATTATATCATATTTGTCAAGTTGGTGCCCCTACCCGGATTTGAACCGAGGTTTGAAACTTAGCAGGTAACTGTATTTTCCAACTATACGATAGGGGCACGCAATATGATTATAGATTTACTATTATGAGTTTACAATACCTACCCTGGACAGAAAGGAGAAAAACATAGGTCTTACATCATCACGATGGTTATAGCGGAAAGAGTATTCATTCAAATATTTCTGTAAGTGTTGAGGGCTTACTGAATGATAAACACCACGAATACCATTTTTTACTAAAGACCAGAAGCCCTCGATTGTGTTAGTGTGAACATTACCAATTACATAGATACCTTGACCGTGAAGAACCATCTCGTGGTTATAACCCATTCTTGAAAGAGAATTGTAAGGTCTGAATTCATCGGAGTATACATTGGCTTTCTTACTGATCTGGTTTTCAATATGTGGTTTGACGGTTTGTGTTTTGACATTCGGTACTGCAATGGCTTTTACACTTCCTTTGCGTTCCACCATGCCAAGAACAGGGGTTTTACCCTCTGCCCCACGACCACGTTTTCCGGGTTTCTTGCCACCGAAGTATGAATCGTCAATCTCTACATCACCAGAGAATAGATCATTATCTTCGTCAAGTTTTTCACGGATTAACTTGCACATGCGCCAAGCAGTCTTATAGGTTACTCCGGTCTCTCGTTGAATTTGTTTTGAAGAGATACCACCACGAGTTTGTGCCATAAGGTAGATAGTGTAAAACCAAGTAACTAAAGGAGTAGTAGATTTGTGAAATACAGTACCAGCAGTGGGATGAACGTGATGCCCACATTCCTGACAGGAGAAAGATCGGCGGGATTGCATAAGATGATGTTTTGTTATCTTCCCGCAATTCTTGCAGTATATGCCATTGGGATAGCGATAGTTTTTCAGCCATTCCAAGCAAGCATTATCATCAGGAAAGTCCTGCATGAACTGCTTGAGAGTATATTTTTCCATTGGTGATTTGTGATTTTTCTCTGTCATTTTGTACCTACCTTGACGGTATTTATTTATGCTTATATGATAGCACGAATAGTACCTACTGTCAAGGGATACTTACCTAAATAAATTACAAAAAGAATTGGATGATGCAAAAGCCTGTTTAGCTATGTTCAATGATATTTATTAATTTTTATAAGAGTAATTATCGAGAGCAAGGAGGAATGATGGATACCAAACAAACTGATTTTGAGGAACCACGCGACCCTATCCCACACCTAGTCGGGAGAGAAGTCTATTACACTTGTCCAGAATGCGGTGGGGTATTATCCTACGAGGA
>JBAZGP010000539.1:0-2716 GCA_041652835.1 Lutibacter sp.
TTCATTAATTCAAGTGAGTACTGGCTTATTTTTCTACCCTCAAACCATTTCACAACCTTATCTGAAAGTTTGGTTTTATTTTTCCATTCCGGTTTTATGTATTCTTTTCTTTTTACCCTTACAACTTCCTTGTAAAATACCCTCCCACAATGTTTGCAATTAGCAACATCACCGTTAACGCTCAAATCTTTTGCCCGTTCTTTTTTTCGGTCTTTACTGCAAATAGGACAAATGATTCTTTCCTGTGAACCGTCACCCTTCACAATCAATTCAAATGCTTCTTTGGTATCTTTTTCCAGGTATCTCATTGCACGGTTTTTGAATCTGTTGAATGAACTGGTTTATTATAATTTCCGTTTGATTTCAATTCAAATAAACCCGCATAATTATTAGCCATGCTTTGCTCAACTATTAATTTAGCCTTAACCGAATCTGAATTTGACAGATCAAGTAATTTTTTGTATGCTAAAGTTGTAGATTCTTTTGTTTTATAAGACTCGCTTCTGCCTCTCTTGTATCTTATCCAGGTTAAAAAAATTTCAAAAAATTCCGGTAATATATCTATATCTTTTACTGTTTCTTTATCCTTATCTTTATCCTTTTCCTTTTCTTTATCCCTTTGTAAAGGGTTTCTAATAGTCTTTTTATAGTCTATCCATAGACTATGTTTTTTTAATTGGTTAATATATGACTGATGAGGCTTATTTGATATATTTTCTTCTATTAATATCCCATATTGAAAGTTGCAAAAATCAATAATCCATAGTTTTTTAACAGTAAACCATTTTATTTTTTCACCCATAACTTCAGTAATATCTTTCTTAGTAAATTCAGATCCGATAATAAAAGACGCAAGTTCAAAGTCCTCCTCCCATACCCCAACTGAATCACAATTTGAAATGATATAAAACCAGAATAATTTATATTTCAATTCAAGTTTTCTAAACCATTTGTTTTGTGTCCAAATAGTTGTTTCTATGAATCTTTTCATAATTCAAAATTTTAGTCCATCATTATATTTCAGACTATAAATTGCCTCTTTTAATAAAAGGAGTTGATCACTATTTATTAATTTTATGATTTCAGTTAATTGGTATAAATGGTCAGGAGTACAAAATTTACCATATAGAAACCTGTTAAGCATTTCCTTTTTTATCTCAATATCTTTATGGCAATCTTCGCAAAGTGTTAAATATGCAAAACTATCATACTCCCAGGGATCTAAACTTTTGATATAATATTTATGATGAACTTGTAAATTACTTTTAGAATCATTGCAAATAATACAAGTAAAATTATCCCTGTTTAATATTTCAAGTCTTTTTCTTTGCCAGCGTGGATCTTTAAGTAATTCGATATAATTTCGTTTTGACTTTCTGTAATTTTGTTCATCTGGAATTGGAATAATACTACGCTCTGTAACTTCTTTTTTAGTTACGGAATAAGGATCTAAACCCTTTAATACATCTCTAATACTAATAGTATGCCTTTCCGGTAATTTCCTCGACTCTTCAGTATCTTTCATCTTACAAAAAATTAAGCCCTCACAAAATAAAAAAGCACCAGGTACAGCTACGAAACCTTAGTGCAATTTTACCCGTGAGGGCAGTATCATTTCGTAGCTGTTTTACAAAATCAAATTTACAAATATATTTGTTAATCGCAAACATTTTTGCATTATTTGTTAAAATAAAGTTGGTTGTATTTTATTCAGTTTCGTTTTTGCGTAGCCTAAAGTAATTGCTTCATAAACTGCCTCCACTCGTTCGCAACCCATGCGGTAGTAGTCGGAGTCAATCTCAATGCCTGTGTAAGTGAAGCCCATTTTTAAGGCTGCGACTGCACTTGAAAAACTTCCGGCGTGGGTATCGATTATTGTTTGTCCGGGCTTTGCATAGTTTTTTAGAAGCCATTCGTAGAGGGCGACGGGTTTTTGGGTGGGGTGGATGCGATTCTCGTCGTTACTATTTATTTTTATAAGGCGTGAATTTTCATCAAATGAAGTCCATGCAAGTTCAATTTGCGACATTGTAGGAATGTAAGTCATTTTATCCCACACAATCCAGCACCGAGTATTAAATAAAAATTCTATAAAATAATTACCACCAAATATAATTTGATTTATACTCATTCTTTTTAATTCATTCCAATATTTAGATGACGGAGTAAAATTATCCCAGTCAACATTTTTAAATTTACTCAAGCTATTTTTTTGAGATTGATTAGGCGAATGATATGTTCTAAATTTTCCATTAATCCCATACGGTGGATCAACACACCCCAAATCAAACGCCTTATCCGGTAAGTCCTTCATAAAAATATTACAGTCACCTAAAATAAGTGTTACTGTCCCGAAAGTTTTAATTTCCATCACTCCCCCTTTCACAATTCCCCACAATCAAAACCGCTGCAATCAAAACACACACAGCTAAAATGATTAGTACTATTTTAGTCCAGATAAACAAAGCGACTATAAGCAGGAGTAAGCCTGTTAGTGTTATCCTTAGTCCGGTGAAGTCGGTTCGGGGGGTCATGTTAATGTGTTTTAAAATAAAGTCTGCAACTTACTTTCACGTTCCCGGATATTTGATTAATCCAAAGTTTAACAAGCCGGATGAAACGGTATAATATCTGGTATTTAGAATGAATTTCATTTGAAAAATACCAATTTGAATAAATGGCATCTTTTCTGAATTCAGGTGAAAAGTCTTTGTAA
>JBAZGP010000540.1:0-2689 GCA_041652835.1 Lutibacter sp.
CGCAGTTATGAGTTTCCGAATCTTTTGGAGTTTAGATGTACCCAAAACACAATATACAAATGAAGAGCCTTATAACATGAAAAGCTTTGCAGGAGTAGCGAATGTTTGGAGAATGGATGCTTGGAACTCCATCCCAAATTATCCAGAATGGTTTATTTTTTATAGGGAAGAAGATTTTGCCGCTTTTCAATTGTTTAAAAAAGGAAGGGAAATTCATTATTTGCCTAAAGTTTTGGTCAATCATCGTGTGGATATTAAATCACGCAAAAAAGAGAAAGATTATCAATTGCGTTTGCGTAGATCCTTGCGCTCGGGTTGGTATTTGTACTTCTTGTTTTATCCGTGGCAATTAATTCCAAGAAAATTGGCTTATACCTTGTGGATACAATTAAAAACAAAAGTTTTTAAAGGTGATGTTGAAGCACTAATTACTATTTTACAAGCTATTTATGATGTTTTGATGAATATTCCCCGATTATTAAAAAATTCAAATAGGTTAACCTTGCAGAAATTTGAGGAATATAGCAAACTTCCAAATGTAAAATTATATTGGGAACCGGAACGGTAATAAAATAAAAAGTACTTTTGAACGTAAAAACACAAAAATTGAACACAAAAATAAAATCATATTACGACCGAAGAGAATTTACAAATCAAATGTTGGATAAGTACTATCATGATGCGCCAAACCAAATTATAAGTGATATTGGTGCAGGATTTGGGCACATGAGAAGGAAAGTTGAAAGCTTAAATGCTGTATGGCAGCCTTTTGATTACGTTCAAAAAATGGATTATTCTATTATTTGGGATTTAAACAACTCAGCGCCCAAAGAGGTCCATAAAGCAGGTACGGTTATTTTTTTAGAGGTGTTGGAACATTTGGTAAATCCTTTATTGGGAATTGAAAATATTGCAGACCACTTGGAAAAAGGAGGAATTCTTATTTTAACAACGCCTAATCCGCAGTCTAGTAAAAATCGTTTAAATTTATTGCTTAAAGGCACTTTATATGCATTTCAGGAGAAACATTTGTTAGAAAACCATGTATTTACTCCTTGGGAACATATTGTCCGTTATTTTTTGGAATCAACTGGCTTTGAAATTTTAGAATACGCCATTGTAGATACTGCTTATCAAAATCGAAAAGTAACCTCTGTAAAAGATACCTTAAAATATTATATAGAAAAATTCATAGATTTAAGGTATGAAAAAGCAAGAGGAATGAGTTATGGTATTGTGGCTAAAAAGAGATAACGATGAATAAGAAAACCATAGCAATAATCCCTGCTCGGGGAGGCTCCAAAAGACTTTTAGGTAAAAATACATTGCTTTTGGGAGGTATTCCGTTGCTAGCGCATTCTATTTTATATGCTCAGGCGAATGCTGAATTTATTGATGAAATCTACGTTTCAACTGATGATAAATTAATAAAGGAAATAGCTTTGCGGTATGGCGCAAAAGTCATTGACCGTCCAAAATCGTTATCAGGAGATAAAGAACCAACGGTTACCGCACTAAAACATGTGTTGGAAAGTTTAAATGAAGCAGTAGAAAATGTGATACTATTGCAAGCCACCAATCCCTTACGTCCACAAAATTTATTAGAAGAAGCTTTTGAAAAATACCAACAAGGAAATTATGATAGTTTATTTACGGTTTCGGAAAATCATCAGAAATTGGGTAAAATGATTAACGATAAATTTGCGCCTTTTAATTATAAAATAGGACAGCGGAGTCAAGATTTGGAACAGCTGTATTTTGAAAACGGCTTATTGTACATTTCAAAAGCCAGTTTAATTTTAGAAAATGAAATCATAGGAAAAAACCATTTTCCTTTTTTGGTGAAACATCCTTTTGGCCATATAGATATTGATACCCAAGAGGATTTGGATTTAGCAGAACTTATACTTAATAAATATAAAAATATCTAAATTTTTGAAAGTAAATTTAAAAAGTACTATGGATAAATCAAAAATAGCAATCCTATCAACCGTTAATAACTTTAAATTATATGAAAAAAGTTCGGCATTATATCCAAATGATATTCAAAGTTACGTCATCGACGGTAGAAATGGTATGTTTGGTATCCATAGTATCAATTATATGATGAAAATATTTAAGAAAAAGGATATAAATTGGCTAATATTAATGGATGAAGATGCATTATTTATTAATTCAGATTTGGTTTTTCCTTTAATTGAATATATGGAAACTCATAATTATATCATAAGTGGTATAAGGGATGGTGGAATGCTTCCTGAAAGATCAGGTAATCCATACGTTATGAATCCTTTTTTTTCTATTATTGATTTAAAAAAATTAAAAAAAATATGGAATAAAAACGAAATGCTTAATAACCATTATATAAAAGATGATGAATTTATTGATGATTTGTCTGATCTTAAGTACCCATATAATAAAAAAAGTATGAGTGAGCCCTACTATGGTTTTTATTTTTGGTTAAAAAGAAAGAAACTTAAATTATTGTATTTAGATGTTTCATTACCTTTTAAAGATGATCAAATTACAAACATTGTACATGATATAGAAGGTAGACCAATACTTTATCACACTTGGTTTTCAAGAGAATATGGAGATGAAAGAGGTCGACATACCTATAGAATTGATAAGGTTTTTGATAAATTTAAAACGGTTAAATATAAAAATATTGAACCAATAGTTTATAAGG
>JBAZGP010000541.1:0-2686 GCA_041652835.1 Lutibacter sp.
TATGATGGCGCCTCTATTCCGTCCTATACTCGCTGGAAAATTTCTGTTTTCAAATGGATAGAGGCAAAAAACTCAGAGAATAAAGTAGCATTGATTGACTGTATTTTGGAAAACTACGACATCTCCCCCTTTATGTTTATTCCGAAGATAGATTACAAGGACTTAGCGAAATTCCAAAATGATTACACTGAGACAAAGGTCAATGCATTTTTGGAGAGTCTCGGACTTACTGTCAAACTCAAGAATCTATCCTATAGACGATATTATAAGTTGCTAGGAAATTTACCATCACTGGATAAAGACAACAAGTACACTCGGAGCATTTACACAACTTTGATGGATAAAATAAAGGAAGAGGGGCCATCCCAAGAATACAAAACAAAGATTATTGATTTAGAAGAATATAAAGCCTTCGTTGATCATGGTGAAGTATTATCAGTTAAAGACAAAAGAAATAAAAGCTTTACTCGCGCGAATCAAACTTATTATTCTGACAGGAAAGATTTGTGCGATGGAATTTTGAAAAACATTCCTATGTTTGACATGGAAAGAAGGGCCGGACAAGATAAGATATCAATGGTTTTTGGTGTTAAAACGCTAAAACATACAAACGTCGAAATATTGTCTTCGGTTAAGAATATTCATGATACTGACTTTCAAAAATTACTCAAGCAAATCAAACCCTACATAGTTGTACATAGAGGAAATATTACTAAAGAAAAAGCCGATCTGATTAAAGGAATCCAAGTATCGTTATGCAACTCAGTAAAAATTAAATATGAGTTGAATGGCACGAGCGAGGTTTATGATTTACAGAATTTTGAAAGCATTTATTCGCGAGATAACCAAATTGCTTATATCAACGTTAATAGTGTATTTTCAAGTTTCCTAACTCTAAGAACAGAATACAAATTTTATGAGTGTTTTGCAGAACTGTTGACTATTATTATTGACGTTGATCGAGAAAAAGAGATTTACAAAAATCTTATTAGGGACACTGATGAAATCAGACTAAACACGATAATAGACACATTCGGCGAACGCGGTAGAACTTTATTAGAAGAAGCAAAAAAGATGCTTGGAGACATTGTTACACCTAAAGAAAAGTTTATCTCAGCAATTGCGAAGATAAAGGGAAATCAAGTGGCTGATAATGTATCTCAAAATTACAATCAAATTGATTATCTTAATATCAACGCGAAGAGTAATCAAGAGATGCTAATAAGGTTATTCCGAGACACTGGTATTTCGATAGCTGAATTTAACGCCAATACGGATGGGGAAATTATTATACGAATCGATTCATATTGGCAAGAACAATATCAAAACGAAATTTGCTCAATGATGGAAAAATACAAGACATACAAATATCATGAACTAAATAACGTCACAGGTAGTGGTAGATATAAAAAATTTGAACACGAGGTGAAAAAGTTTAAATTCTCAACGATTGATATTAATGCTAACGATGTGAATTTTGATTTGCACGAGTATTTCTTTCGTCAATTTAATATATCAATCAGCGATTTAGAAAAGACAGACGTGATTGATTTGATAGAGATTAAAGTGAGGAATGTGCAGCAATACAAAGATCAAAACCCTGAAAAGTACGACAAGCAAATTAAAAAATACGGAGATCTTGTTAACGAGGTTTCTTTGTTTTGTGAGTTCGACGAGTTGCTGATTTCAGAAGAAAACGAATCACCATCACCAACCACAATTTCGATTGATAAAACTGGTGAAATCAATAAGATTATTGATAAAGATACGACCTCCCCCATCTCCGTTGATGTTGAACCAACCGATATTTCGATTTCAAAAAAAATCATTAGTGGTCAAACGGCAGTAGGGGGATCGGAAAACAATGGAAACCAAGCTAGTCAGCAAACAAAAGACGACAACGGTTACGCCGCAGAGAGAAAGGTCTTTAAAGAGTTATGTAATCTTTACGGTAAAGACAACGTCAAATGGATTTCAAAAAACGCCGAGAGAGCCGGCGAAATACCAAAGGGTGCCGGAGACGATACAAAGCATTTTGATATTGAATATAAAAGACCAAATGATTCTCATTCCCGTTATGTTGAAGTGAAAGAAAAGAAAAGCACTAAGTTTATTGAATTTGAGATGAGCCGCGGAGAGTTTGATTTTGGAAATGACCCTAAGAATATTGATTATTATGACATTCATTTTATAAGGCTCGGCGAAAATTTTGCTGTGGATGAATATTACATTATTGAAGAGTTTTTTAAACCCGATGAAAGTGGTTGCAGAAAATATGAGCTTATTCAAAACAGTTTTCTTCTCAAAGCAAAAGTAGTTCAAAATACATGATTTTCTTAGGATATTAGGTAATTATTTTCTATCAACTTTGGTGAAATCCACTTCCCCTTAATATGGTCTTGAATAACTTGCTTCCCGTCAAATTTTGAATATAAGAATTAATAGTTAATGGGGCTTTGTGCGTCTAGCAAGTTATATTCCAATACCATTTTTGTATCAATTTACTTCTGCAAGAATAAAGAAGCATGTATAAAGGCACTAATAAGGGCGGTTTTTTCGATAATAGGCACAGCAACTTGGGCATGACAAGACATGATTTTTCACACCTGTTAAGCGGGTGTTTTTTTTAAACATAATGATGTTTTTTGACCAATTTATAAACGTTCTTTTATTGTGTTATTGCATG
>JBAZGP010000542.1:0-2686 GCA_041652835.1 Lutibacter sp.
AGCTTGTTCGTGATGACAGAAAAGCATTTTCATTTTTTTATTTTTTGCTGCTGAATCAAAAAAATGTACAACAGCTCCGCCAGTTACTCCAAAAATATGTTTAACATTATTTTGAACTAAAAAATTAATAACATAATCGGAAAGTTTCATCGTTTTAAGGCAAGTAATTAAAATACATATAATGTTTAGCTTGTCCGGCATCAATAAGTATAATTGATCCCTGACTGAAAGTTGCTTTTTCAGAGCAAAGTAAGACAACCATTGGACTAATTTCAGATGGTTTTCCAAAACGTCCGGCCGGGCAACGTTCTTTTAAATATTTTTCTGCATGTTCAGGTTTTTCTTTTAATACATTTGCCCAATGCCCTTCTTCTGTTAAAATAACGCCAGGAAGAACAGCTGTCATTATTACATTTTTTGTTTCAATGGCTAAAATTCTTCCCATAGAACGAGTGTAGGCTGTAATAGCTGCTTTGCTGGAGCAATAAGTAACCGGACCGCTATTTTCCAAAGCGGCCCCTGCGGTAATATTAACAATCCTTCCCCAATTATTTGCTTTCATATAAGGAATACAAAAATTGTTAATTTCAATTGGAACTTCCAGATTTAAACGAAAGAGCTTTCTCCAATCGCTTATTGAACAATAAGGATCAGTAATATTAAGAGAACTACCGGCATTGTTAACAACAATATCAATGTTGCCAAATTCTTTTTGAACTTTTTGGGTTAAGCGCTGGGGTTCTTTTTCATCAGAAATTTCACAAATAGTGCCTTGGTGATTATTTTTATTTAAATCAAGCATTTTTAAAGTTTCAGATAAATGCTTTTGATTTCTTGAAGTGATAAAAACCGAAGCCCCTTCTTTTGCTAGATCTAAAGCAATGGCGCGTCCAATACCGATTCCACCTCCTGTAATTAAAGCTTTTTTGCCCCTAATGCCTAAGTCCATGAAATCTCCAGTTAAATGTTATGTTTTTTTTGAGTTATTTTTTGAGCTATTTCAAAGATTAGGTCTTCTTGTCCAGCTACTGTTTTTCGATTTTCCAATTCAAAACAAATATCTCTAATGTCAACGTTGTATTCTTTTGCTATATTCTCAATATGTTTACTGAAAGCACTGCAAACGCCTGTTAGACCCATCACAAGCCCGAGATTATTAATTGTAGGTAGTTTTTTTATAAATTCTCGTTCGGCTAATTCTGCTGCGTCGAGAATTTTATAAAGATCAATGCCTGTATCGTAGCCTAATTTTTCTAGTATTGAAACTAAAACTTCTAGTTGCGTATTTCCTGCTCCTGCACCAAAACCACGGGCGGTAGCATCGACAATAGTAGCCCCTGCTTCAATGGCAGCTATTGAATTTGCTAAGGCCAGGCCTAAATTATTGTGAGCATGAAATCCAATGGGAATAGATAATCTATCTGCTAAATAACTTATTTTTTCTTTTACCAATTCCGGCAACGAAGCCCCAGATGTATCCATTAAAGTTACGCCTTTTGCTCCATAACTTTCCATTTTCTTACATTCTTCTAAAAGAGTTTCTTTAGTTGCCATATGTGACATCATGAGGCTTCCAAAAGCCGTTTTTCCGGATTTGCTTATAAATTCCATATGTTTTTGTGTGAGATCTGCTTCTGTGCAATGCGAGGCAATACGGAAAACTTCTACACCCAGATCAAGAGCTGGTTTTAAATCTTTATTAATAGTAGCCATGCCTGGGATGGCAAAAATGCATAGTTTGGTATTTTTTAATTTATTTATAGCTGCTTGAATCATTGTTCTGTCAGATAAAAGGCTTCTGCCTATTTGCAAAGAAGAGGCTCCGACACCAAGTCCGTGACCGATTTCTAAAATGGGTACTTTAGCTTTTTCGACAGCTTCAGCATACAAAGAAAGATGCTGCTCGGTTACCTGGTGTGAAATAGCATGACTGCCATCGCGCAATGTAGGATCAAGAATAAGTATTTTTTTCTTCATTCGTTTTCCTGAGACTTGGTCAATTCTTCAGCAACAGCTATAGCTGCGCATGTAATAATATCAAGATTTCCGGCATATGTTGGCAAATGGTCTCCCTTACCCTGAACTTCCACTGTGATTAATATTTTTTTATCAATATAAGTAGGGGGGACAATCATTTTATAACCAGGAACATACTGTTGAATATTTTTTATTAATTGGTTGGTTTGTTTACATAAAAGTTCAATTTTAGGTTCTTGAACAATTGCCGATACTGTTGTTTTCATATTAATGCATGGTTCTGCCGGGTTAAGAAGTAAAATTGTTTTTGTAAAAGAACAAAGTGTAAAGTCTTTGATTGCTCCTTCGGTTGTTTCAATATATTCATCTAGGTTTATTCTTGTTGCAGTGCCGGCGCTTTTAGAAGAAATTGTGTTAACAATTTCAACATAATCGAGGTGCTTGTGAGTTTGAGCTATTGCCCATGCTAATGGAATACCGCTTTGTCCTCCACAAGAGATGAGGTTTATGTTTTGTTCATTAAAACAGTCTTTTAAATTAATGGCAGGAATAATCATTTTACCAATATGCGACGGAGTTAGATCAATCACTCGTTTTTTCAAAAGTTTTAATTTTGACCAATGCTCTTTATGAGATTTGGCTGATGTGGCATCGAAAACCAAATCATATTTTTCTGGGAATTTAATTAGAGTATTTAATCCTTCGGAAG
>JBAZGP010000543.1:0-2686 GCA_041652835.1 Lutibacter sp.
TCCCGGATTGTGTTTAACTGTTGAGGCGTATATTTCGTAATGTATGTTTTGGGGGCTTTGGAGTCTGTCTCCTCGGAAAACTCAATTTCAAATTTCTCAAAAGATACAGGATAGTTCCTTTTCAGCTCTTCATACTCGCTGACAATGCCAGCATAATATCCCCATTCTTTAATAATACAGTTTGAAATGGTTATCGGATAACCAGACTTAACAAAATTCCATCCTTCATGTTCATTATGTCCAGTTCCGTTATATCGTACATATAAATTGCTAATATATCTGTCATCGTATCTAACGCCCGGAGGTTCTATATAATTATTTTTAAAAAACTCTTTCCCTTCACTAAATCCTTTTATATATGTTTCCTGATATTTGCGCCCGTCTATTATTGTAACCTGTTTTTCATTATCTGTCTCCACTGGAAATGATTCTGAACACAGAAACGCAGCTAATTCAGGACGATATATTTTTCCAGTAATTTCCTTTTCATTTTTCATTTCGAGACAGTTGTGGTTCATTACTATGTCCCATAAATGCTTAACAAATGTTTGTACTTTTGAATCATCAAATACAAGCTGATATGTAATATTTTCATTTTTCATGTTACTTTGCTATTGATAAAGTGTTCTGTAAAAAATACGGATGACTGGCAAGTGTTAGAGCTGTTTCTTCTTTGCTTATTCGAATATACTTTAAAAACTCGTTTGGTGTCTTGTGTCCGCTAATCTTCATTATGTCAATTGTCGGAATCCCGGCTAAATACATCAAAGAACAGCCGGTGCGCCGTGCGGTGTGGGTTTTGATAAGATTACATTTTTTAATGTTCTTTTTGATCTTCAGTCCGCCTTTGTTCTTTTCTACATGAATAAGCTCAGTTATTTTTGCTTGCTCGCCAATCTTCTTAATCCCCTCGTTTACCTTTTGTTCAAATGTTTTCGGAAGTGTGTAATCATACCTTTTCAAAATAGTATCTAATTCCGGTCTAATCGGTATTATACATTTTTCACCTGTCTTTTGCTGAATCAATTCAATGAACTTTTTACCGTTAATAGTTTTAATATTTGACTTATTGATCTTTGAATAGTCACTGTAACGTTGTGCAGTGTAACACCCTGCCAAAAAAACATCTCTTACAATCTGATATGGTTTATTATCGGACAAATCCAACTCATAAAGTTTCTTCAATTCTGCTTCAGTTAAATATATGCTTTCAACCTCTTCTGATATGGTTTTAAAGGCCTTCCTTTCAATTTCAGTATTAGAGTGAAGTCCTTCTTCACGTGCAGCCCTCATTATGGTTTTAAGGCTCTTTAAATGCTTTCCTATGTAATTAGCTCCACAATCCCGACTATAAAAGAATTGGACAAAGTCATTATATGTATCAATTGTAATATCATTAAAATTAAGGGGCTTATTTAGTTGTTTCGGCCATTCTTTTGCTCCCTTTCGTGGTTTCACACCTTCATTCTCTATCCCCTGAAAAGTATTAAAGGATAACATAAATCCTCTTAAAACTCGAAGCGAACCATATGAGTATCTTTTTTTTGTATTCCCTGCATTTGCAAGCCTCTTACCGCTTTCAGCTTCATCAACAAACCTTTTGATATATTGGTTTAAGTTCTCATTGCTGGGAATACCTTTAGAATAGAATTTGTCAATTGTTACTTTAAGCCATTCTTTATTTACCGGAGTTCCTTTTAAAAGAAAGTATTCTTTATTGATAAAAGCCCTTATCTCTGTGAACCGATCTTCAATTTCAATCTTTTGCTTTTCTGTAAAAAGTTCAGTGAATAATATTCCCTGTTTAAATTCCTGGGTTTTAAAAGACCAGTATTCCGGGAATACTTTTTCTGGGGTTGATGAAATAAAATCAATTCCCCTGGTATCACTATATCTTAAATATACGGTTGCGGGTTGTCCTTCGTGTTTAGACTTGACAATAAAATTAATTTTTGCCATAACTCTGGTTTTTGATTGTATCCCAAAGTTATACTTTTCCCAACCATTTCCCAACGAAACGTTTGTTTAATTTTGTTTGCTTTATACTATTTTTAGTAACAACTGCATATAATCAGTATTTTAACAAACTAAGTAGAAATTTAAAACAAAGGTAAACAATATATTTGACGTCCCGTCCGCACCGCAAATTCAAAAACAAAAGCCTCTGATTATCAGGGGCTTTACTCTTTTACATAGAGCCATTTTCCCAACCATTTCCCAATCTCGTGTTAGAACTGGCCCTTTTTGCCTCATTTTAACAAATACCCCGGCTTTTTAGTTCCGGGGTTGCATTGGGTTGTCTCACCAAACCATTGCGCAAAAATCAAATATAAAAAGCTCCGGGGCCAGAAACAAATTAATTTTCATTTTCAATAAGTGATGTTCTTTTTTTAAGAAGCATCACAATAAAAAAGGCTCCCATGTCGGAAGCCTAAAATCAAATGACAGAAAGAACCACAGTTAAAGTTCATCTGGAAATTGTTTACTGACATTGATGAAGACAAAGGATTCAGGGAAATATTCTTTAAATATTTTCTGATCTTCAATACTGACGACTTCACCATCTTTGGTTACATAGAAATCCTGATTAGGTTTTCCGTACAAAGCTCTATACTTGTCTGGGTTCAGCGCAAAACGGGCCGGTATGCCTTCCCTGATTGACTGAAGGGCCTTAATTTTCTCTTCT
>JBAZGP010000544.1:0-607 GCA_041652835.1 Lutibacter sp.
TTAGAGGCGGAGAACTGAATCCAAAGATAGAAATTTTTGCTTGGCAAGGCGTAAGCTACGGAATAGAATCTGTCAAAAAAGGACATCCGACCGTTATGATTCCGGGACAATATACTTATTTTGATATGGCACAATCTGAAAATGAGCGTGGTCATCGATGGGCTGCAATTACAGATACAAAAAGAGCCTATTCGTTTGAACCTATTCCTGACAATGATTTAACACCTGAGCAGCAAAAACTGATAAAAGGGGTTCAAGGTGCTTTGTGGAGTGAGTATCTTGACCGTCCAGCACGATTCATGGAATACCAAAGTTACCCGAGAATTACTGCCTTATCGGAAATTGCTTGGTCAAGAAAAGAAGATAAAAATTGGGATAATTTTTATGGAAGATTAACAAATAGTCATTTACAACGTCTGGCCAATATGGGGATTGCATTTAGAGATTTTCCACCAACAGCAATTTATAAAAGTGGAAGCATTACAGTAACGCCACCTTATGAAGGAGCCGTTGTGCGCTATGATACGCAAGGAAACGAACCTACAAGACAATCACCTTTATATACAAAACCAATTCAAACAAAGGATTATGAGAAATACCTGTTCCG
>JBAZGP010000544.1:617-2679 GCA_041652835.1 Lutibacter sp.
TGTTCCGTACCTTTTTTGATGAAAATTCAGCAAGCCCTGCAATAAAAGTAGAAAAACTACCTGTTGCAAATTGGAATACTTCTAAAGTTGAAATTTTAAAGATTTCGGAGAATATTTCTGAAAATGTCGATAAAAATGGAATTTGGTACCTAACTTTTGATCCAACAACTGAAGGAACTATTAGTGGAGTTGTTAGAGAAATTTCGCTTTTTGAAAATGATAAATTGATACAAACGTATTCAGAAGATAAAACTTTAAGATCAAAACCTCGTCTGCGTTTTTTGATTGAAAATTACAGCGATAAAAACACCTATCGTTTGGATTTTACTTTAGAAAATAGAGAAGCAAAAGAATCGGCTGCGAAGGTAAATTTCAATTGTTCTCCTTATCTGGAACCAGAGGTGAAAGTTACTTCATCGATGGCCGAAAATTCCAAATTTCCATTTTCAAGATTAGAAGATTATAACGTAGAAACTTATTTGCGTACAGATGTTCCGTGTGTAAATGGCGACTGGATTTTATACACTTTTACCAATCCTGTTACTTCTTCTAAAATTGATGTGTTAACAGGAATTCCACATCACCCAAGATTTATTATTAATGATGGTCATGTTGAATACTCATATAACGGTGTTGATTTTGAAAAAGGAGATAGTTTTGATTATGGAAATGCATCCATTTATCCAAAACAACCTGTAAAAGCAGTTAAGATTATGATTACTGGAACAAACAATGAACCTCTTATGGCTGGCCAGGATTTAAGAATTAATCCTTAAAAAAATGAAAAGAATAGGAGTTAGAATTGTATTCATTTTTTTGGTCTTTTTAGGGATTAGCTGCCATTCCTTAAAAAATTCAAAAATGTTTTTCGATACAAAGCAAAATGAAGTTTACATTGATTCAATGATGAATAATGCGCTCGAAAAAGGATTTTTCCCAGGAGCTCAAATTGTTGTGGGCAGTAAAGATTCTGTTTTTATATTGAAAAATTATGGTTATCATGATTACTTAAAAAAACAACAAGTAAAAACAGATGATGTATACGATTTGGCTTCTATGTCCAAAGTTTTGGGAACGACCCTTGTAGCAATGCGTTTGGTTGGAGAGAATAAAATGAATTTAGATGACAAATTGGGTGATATAGTTGCGATTTATAAAAATACAGCTATTGCTAATTTAACGCTTTTTGAATTACTAACGCATACAACGGGGCTAAAATCAGGAATCACTTTTTATCAAAGCTTGCTGTCTACGCCAGACGGGCAACCTTTGTTAAGTAGTCAAAAATCAGCCAACTATCCTGATTTATTTGACAATATGTATGTAAATAGAAATATTGTTTACGATACAAAATATCTCGTTTTTGAACCAAAGGACAATTATGTTCAGATTTATAAAAACATGTGGTTAAATCCCGAATTTTATAAAACGGTTTACGATAAAATAGCATTGGCTCTTACCAATCCTCGTGGAAATTATTTATACAGCGACTTGAATTTGATTCTTGTACAGCAAATGATGGAGACAAAAACAGGAATTAAGCTTAATCAACTGGCGAAAGAAATTTATAATGGATTAGGTATTTCAAAAATTGGATACAATCCTTTAAAGTGGACTTCTGAGCAAAATGTGATACCAACCGAAATTGACAATTTTTTTAGAAAAGATACCATTAAAGGGTATGTGCATGATGAATCTGCAGCCATTTTAGAAGGTATTTCTGGAAATGCAGGCTTATTTGCAAATGCAGCATCCATATCGGTAATTTGCCAGATGCTACTTAACAACGGAAAGTATCAGGGAAAAAAAATTCTAAAACCAAAGATTGTTAAAGAGTTTACAAAATCGCCTCTTGCCAAAAAAGGAATTTATCGTGGACTTGGTTTTGATAAACGAAAACCTGATGAGTTTTATAAAAAAAATGATTTTGGCCATACAGGTTTTACAGGAACTTTTTTCTTTTTGAATCCCGATAAGAAAAGGTTTTTGATTATTCTTACGAATCGTGTAAATCCCACTCGAACTAACAGACTGATGTATAAAGATGATTTTTGTCCTAAAA
>JBAZGP010000545.1:0-2678 GCA_041652835.1 Lutibacter sp.
ATTTATTTGGATAAAATAAAATCTGAATTTGAAAAAAGGCAAATAGGCACAAGTAAAGAAGAAAAGCAATTAAAGGTGCTGATCCTTGAGAAAGCATTTAAAACATCTTCATGGGCTGAAATTGAAATATACAATTTAGAAAAATTATTGACAGGGTTCAATCTTTTATTAGAATTATTTACTATATATGATATTTCAGAAAATAAACTACAGTCAATAAATGAATACAAAAATAAAATTGAATAAAAAAAGCCATGGACGCAAAAAAAAGAAGTGATTTAATAGATAAAATTGAAGAAATCCAGAACAAAAATTACAATCAATTTAAAGGAGTCAACGAAGCTGATTTAGCGACTCGTGAAGAAATAGCGGATTTATTTGAACAACTAATGAACGAAGCTTCACTTTGTACTTGTAAAAATCGTAATTTAATAAACTTATTATTATAAAGCTATGAAAACATTCAATTTTGGCGAGAAAGTAAGATTTATTAAACAATTAGAAGTCCATCCGGATTTAAGGGATAAGGATTTTTGCCTCATAGGATTTTGTGATAGCGCTTTTGCCTTAATATAATGGCATAAAAGAGGGCAATATGATTTCGAGTTTTATTCTGGATCTGTTTACGAAAGTTTATCAGTATGTTCCTAACGGATTAAATAAAAAAATTAAAAATTAATTATGAACAACTTAAATTAAAATATATGTCAAAAATGAGAAAATTAGCCATGTTAACCGCACTTGCAGTGATGGCTTCACCTGTGATAAATATAACGGATTTACCTGAACCTGAAATAAAAGTAAGAGATGAAGATGAATTTAACAGAACAAAAGGATTAAAGAAATTCTTTTACGGTGAAAATAGCTTATGGGCAATTAATCAAAAAAATGCTGATAGAAAGGCTCGTTCCTTAAATTGGCTATAACTATTATATATCATTATTAAATTATAAATTATTAAATATGAAAAACGAAACAACGCAAACCACTAAACCGCTATATGCCGCTTATCGTATTGGTAATTTAGTCAAATGGCAAGACAATAAAGAAGGCGATGAATGCTATTTGACAATTACCGGGATGGTTTTAAATGGTGAAATTTGGGTAGAATGGGAATGGCAAGATGGCGAAAAAGATTATACCGACTGTTCGATAAATTCAATTTCTGGCATTAAGTTAACCGAAGATTTATTATTAAAAATTGGATTTGAACACAGTAAAATAACTGATAAATTCTATACCAAAGGTAATAGTTTTGGAATATCAACTGCTGACAATAAGTTTAGGTTTATTCAAGGCAATTTTGTTTGTCAACTTGTATTAAAAGACCTCGAATATATCCATGAATTACAGAACTTATATTATACACTTACTGGAAAAGAGCTTTCTTTAAGTGGCATATAACGAGATTTGGGTATGGCATCGGTTATTAAGGAAGCTGATGTTATAAGGTGCATGATAGATAACGAGCAAAATGCCTTGTGTGAAGATACGGGCATGGAGCAAATGGCTTGTAAAATAGATATAATAATGATATTAAGGTCAATTTAATAATAATTAAAAACTTATAAAATGAACATTAAAAATGAAATACTAAAATTAAAACATGGTGAAAAATTTATTGAACCTGAATCCGATTATGGTAGAGCTGAAATATGGTGTATAAATGATGTTTATGTCGTATTTGAAATACCATATCTAGGTGGCGAACCACATTATAGAGATGTTTATCATAAGAAAAATATAGATTCGTTAATTCACAATATATCAACATGGGATTAATTATAATTTACTAAACACTTAAAAAAATGAAAGCAAAAAAAATTTACTACAAAAAGTTAATCAACTTAGGAAACTTCTCAAATGAAGAAATTGGGATCGAGATTGAAATTGAGAAAGGCGAAACAGCGCAGGACGCTTTAAACAAAGCAAAAGAATTCGTAGAAAAAAATAATCCTAGAAATTTGGATCAGTCAAATTATAATGATTGTTTACACATTTTGAAAAACCCGGATCAATTTATGTATTCAAAAGTAAAAGAAGCAGAAAAATTTGTGAATGAATACGAGGCAAAAAAAGAAGATGATCTGCCTTTTTAATTAAATAAATATTTTTTTATTCCTGAAATTTAGCTATATTTACTGATCAAATCGCTACAATGGAAAAGAAATTTAACATATTATCAATACAGCCATCAAAGGCAAAGGACACCAACAAGGTTTACGTAGCGGTTTACTTGTTGGTTTTTCTTTTGCTTTGATGGTTTTTTTATTAACATTTAAACAAGATAATTATGGAATTTTTAAAATATCAGCACGTAGAACGATTAGGAACTATTGAAACAAACGGAATCGAAATGGGTATGTGCTACATATTCCCAAAAATTGACGGCACAAACTCACAGCTTTGGGTTAATAACGGATTGCAAGCTGGCAGCCGAAATAGACATTTAGAAATTGAAAATGATAATGCAGGCTTTTATAATTGGGCTTTAAAGCAAGAAATGTTTAACTTATTTTTTGCTAAATACCCAAACTTTCGATTATTTGGCGAATGGCTTGTGCCTCACACGTTAAAAACTTACCAAAAAATAGCATGGAATAACTTTTATGTGTTTGATGTAATGGAAGGCGAAAATTATTTGACTTATGAAACATATAAGGTAATGCTCAATGAAT
>JBAZGP010000546.1:0-2674 GCA_041652835.1 Lutibacter sp.
AAATATTGATAAATCAAGATTTTCTGAGCCTGCTATTCAAGCAGCTGCGTATGAAAAAATGACCAATCCAAAATTTGACGTAATAACATTAACAAACTCAATTGCCACAGTAGGCTTTGTACCAGTTGACAATATCGTTGTAGCTAAACTCAACGACAGTCAGTATTATGTGATTGAAGGTAACAGAAGGACAACAGCTATAAAGTATCTTCTAAAACAACATTTTTTAGGTCAGACAACATTAAGTGATGAAAGTATTGAAAGACTAAAGAAATTGGAAGTTCTTGTTGTTGATGATTCTGAAAATGCAACTGAATTTGTTGGAAAGATTATTCAAGGTATTAGAAATGTGAGTGGAATAAAAGAATGGGATGCTTTCCAAAAAGCTCAATTTATCAACGATATGATTGAAAAGGGAAAGCAATCAGGAGAAATTTCTCGAACTATTGGAATGTCCGTAAAAGAAATAAATAGGTACTACAAGACTTATAGTGTAATGCTTCAATTTAAAACAGATGAAGAGTATGCTGGAAAATGGAAACCAAGTTACTTTAGTCATTTTGATGAAGTTCTCAAAAAACCGGCTTTAAGAACATTTTTTAATTTCAACGATGAAACTTTTAGATTTGATAATATTCAAAACCTTAAAAGATTTTATGAATGGATAGTTCCTGACGAAGAAGGGAAAGCAACTATTAATGATGCTCACAATGTTAGAAGGTTATCGGAATTAATAGATGATAATACAGCTTTGAATTATCTTGACGATAGAAACTTAGATAAGGCAATTAACTATATAAACCAAAAGAATTTTAATCAAAACAAAATAACTGCCTCTGAATGCTTAAACAAAATAAATTCTGCAATAAGTGCATTTAAAAATATACTAGCGGAAGGATTAGAAAAAGAATTGAGTGAAGAAGAATTCAATGAATTAAAAACAGGCATAGCAAGTATGATTGACAACTTTAAAAGGGTTGAAACATTAAAGAATAATGGACAATAATCTCTTTGAGCAAATGTTTAGAAACGATAGTCAATTAAAGGTCAACACAGAACAATGCCTTACTGACTATTACAAGTTAAAAGGATTAAATCCTTTTAAATCTGCTGAATATGCTCAAAACAACATTTTCAATTTTGTTGAATTTGCAAATAGAAATATCTTAAAAGTAATACAAAATCATACTTCTTTTATATTCAAAAGTGCAACAAAGGATATTGTAGTAATTAACACAGACCATTTTCTAATCAAAGAGATACATAAAAATTTATTAGATATGGAATGGCGAGATTTTGAGTTTTTATCTTCAACAATTTTAGAGTATTGTTTTGGTGCTTATGAAGTTTCGACTAGTCAAGCGACTTCTGACGGTGGTTTAGACTTTGAAGGAAAAATTCCAATTCTTTCAACGGTAACTAAAGAAATTTATGGAACAATTGAAGTATATGGTCAATCAAAAAAATATACAGGCAATGTAGGCATTGATGATATAAAATCATTTATAGCATTTGCAAACAGCAAAAAGAGAAATTATGTCCACCCTACACAATTATTTGTGTTCTTTACTACATCTGACTTTGCAAGTAATTCCATAAAAGAACTTACGGAAAATGGATTTATAGGACTTTCTGGATTTCAACTTGCAACATTAATTTTTAAGCATAAACAAGTGTTAAAAGACAAGTCTGACATAATTAACAAAATATTAGAATGACAAAAAGGGCGGCAGGTGACTTTGCGGTTACTTTCAGGCGGAGTGTGGCTCGCAGAAAGGGAAGTTGTAACTTGAAACTGCTGTGCTTCGTAGAAATAGCAGTGAACCCCCGCCCGAAAAGCAACCGCCTAAACGTTAACCGTTAGGCGAGAGGAAATGCACAGCAATAATGAAACCGATAAAGAAAATGTTTTGATAAAAAACAAAAAATGTTGTAAAAAATTATGAGTAATACAAAAATATCCATACGTTTTTTTGACGACCGCGAAGTACGAGCCGTTTGGGACGAACAAAACTCCAGGTGGTGGTTTAGTGTGTTGGATATTGTAGCTCTGCTCACCGACCAGGACGACTACACCAAAACCCGCAACTATTGGAAATATCTTAAAGCCAAGCTGAAGAAAGAAAAAAGCGAGTTGGTTAGTGCCACTACCCAACTGAAACTTTTAGCAAGTGACGGGAAACGATATTTAACTGATATGCTCGATTACAACGGGATTATTGCATTGGGCAAAGAATTTCCGGGCAAAAAGGCAAACCGATTTATAGAATGGTTTACATACAGCGATGAAAGTATAGACGGTAAAAGCAAAACAAAAGCGTATGCCTTGTTTGAAAGTTCTTTTATCAACAGCATAGAAGTTTGCACTACAAAAGGCTTGCAACAAATACACGCTTATTTGTTTGGCGGATTGTATGATTTTGCGGGACAAATCAGACGAAAAAATATTTCAAAAGGTGGTTTTCGATTTGCAGTATCACGATTATTAGGCGACACATTAAAGCAAATAGAAACAATGCCCGAAACTACATTTGACGAAATCGTTAACAAATATGTAGAAATGAACATTGCACACCCTTTTATGGAAGGCAACGGTAGAAGCGCCCGAATATGGTTGGATTTGATATTAAAAAAACGCCTCAAAAAATGCGTGGATTGGAGTAAAATTAGCAAA
>JBAZGP010000547.1:0-2674 GCA_041652835.1 Lutibacter sp.
CCTCCCAAATGTGTCTATTATTCATAATGCTTTTAGTTTTTTGGTTTAACATTTATATAAAGACAAACCCCTCAAAAAGAGGGGAACGTTCTCATTTTATTTATTCAGTAACTTCGACATAAAAGCCATGTTCATCTTTTGTTGCCTTAATTTCTCTGCCAAAAAACAAGTCTTTTATTTCGCCTTTACTTTCAGCTTTTTTCAAATCTGATATAAGTTTTTTTACTCTCTCAGGAGAGGTGCTTGCTTGCCGAGAAGGATTTCCATTAAAAATTATGTATATTCCAACTTTATAAAGTTGAGTTTGAAAATTATGTTCGGTATTTGTTTCAACATGAGTGAATTTACCCGACACATTATAAGTTGTTGACTTTTTCATAACAATTTGGTTTTATTGGTTTAACACTTACATAAAGAACAAACTATAAAAAAGAGGGGAGACTTCTCATTCATAAAACACAGAAACCCCACCGCAGCCACAAAGGGAACGGAGGGGATATCTACGGTATATTTATTACATTATTATTTATTATTTCTTACTTTGGGCCTGCTCGTATCATGGCAAAAGTTGTTTAAATTTTTATAAATATTAAGACTACGGTACTTTTTCCTATGTTTTTTAACTCGGACTTGCTCGTGTCATAAAAAATCTTTTAAGGTTTAACATCAGGTTTATTAGTTTAGGTGACGGGACTACTACGCTAAGCCGCCACCCGATAAAAGCATTTTTAAAATTTCTATCATTTCTTTTAGTTTTGTTGTTCGTTTTTATAAAGCAATTCTCTCAAGAAAGAGGGGAAAACTCCCCTTGTTAGTTTACCTTGCCAATAACAACATTGTTTTTGTTGTCAACTCTGTGTTTAAAGCAATCGCATTGTAAAGTGTGTTTACAAAATTTATTCTTGCATCATCTTCGTATTTTGAAAACTCTCTGCTCGAAATAATGTCTGCCAAGTTTTCAATGGTTTCAATTAAATCTGCCTGAGCAGGAGAAACCAATAATGTTGGTCTTTTTGCAACTTCATTTACTTCTTCTGCAACGTTTGGAGCATTTTCAGTAACTTTTGAAGCACCTTCAACAACAGCTGGAGTATTCTCGACAACCTTTTCGTCCTTTCTCTTAAATCCTATTGTTCTTATGTTTTCCATGATAATTGGTTTTTATTGGTTTAACAATATTATAAAGACAAACATCACAAAAAGAGGGGAGCAACTATTTTCTGCGTTTTTTTCTGTTTCTGCGTTTTTTGGCACAAGTTTCTCTGTGCTTCGATTCATTCCTTTCATTTAAACAGTTTTCACGGCAAAAAAATTCGCCTCTGTTATAACAGTATAAATAATAAACATCATCCATAACACTCAATTTATTTGTTTGACACTTGCATAAAGAACCACATCACAAAAAGAGGGGAAATCCAAATTCCAACCCACCTACAAATAAGGTTTACGCTATAACAGAAATCAAATAAAAAAAACAGAAAATATTTTTTCTGTTTTTTCATTATTTTTTAGTTTTTGCTCACTCCCGATAATAGTCCAAACTTTCTTTTGTAATCCTCAACAATAGCTTCAAACTGAGCCAAACAATCCTTTGCAGACCTTCCCTTCAGTCCGTAATACCTTTTGATGTCTGTAAATTTGATGCCTCTGAAGGTCATTCCCTTTGCCATCAATTTTAAATTAAAATGATGCGTTGCAATTTGAAATGCGAAATAATCAATAGGCTTTCCATTCGCAACTACAGAAGGTGTTACTAACAACCCCTTACTTACTTTTTCTTGTGCTTCTTCAAACGGTGTCATAATATTGGTTTTTATTGGTTTAACAACTATATAAAGAACAAACAATAAAAAAGAGGGGATTTAATCCACCTTCTCATATTCCCACTTTATAATATTTTCAGGATACACTCTCGGATACTGATAAAAAGTGTGGGGCAAAAGGGCTGTTGTTCCATCGCTAAAAGTGAAATCTTGCCAATATTGAGGTACACTAAAATAACCGTTTGGTGTTTCAATCCACTGGTCTTGACTGTTATAAAACCCATCACTTTTTGAATAAAATGCTCTTCTTTTTACAATTTCTTTTCGCTTTTGAATACCATAAGCACCATAACTTATTTCTGCTTCATAGGTTATCATTACATTTGTATATTCCTTTGGCAATTCCATAATAATCGGTTTTTATTGGTTTAACACTTACATAAAGAACAAATAATAAAAAAGAGGGGAAGCAAATTTCCCCCCAATTCTCATTTGTTGTTAAACCGATAACCAATCTTTTTTGCGTATTTTTCTGTTCTTTTGCCGTATTTGTGCGGTGCAAAATATCCATGTGCAGGCCATATTGTCTTGGAATTATGGTCTATTGTCGCTACAACAACATCCTCTTCTAAAAATGGCTCATAAGCAAATATGTGTTCTGAATTATCTAAATCCAAATTCTTTACAATTTTCATAACTTTGGTTTTTTTATTGGTTTCAACAATATAAAGAACCACAACCAAAAAAGAGGGGAAACCTTATCCTTCAAGGTCAAAGGGGTGTGTATCGTTAAAAAAATCAACATTATATACAGGATTATCCCATTCGTCATAAGCAATACCATCCATAATTCTATACCCTTCACTTGTAATGCCTTGTATTCTACCTGAACCCCCATAAACATTCGGAGC
>JBAZGP010000548.1:0-2671 GCA_041652835.1 Lutibacter sp.
AGTTAAGCTTATATGTCATTTTTTTGTCCTTCCGAGGTACGAGGAATCTCATAATGCTGTGCTAGTTTGTTGCGATTCCTCCTTTGTCGGAATGACAAATATTTCCTTAACTTAATGACATTGCCCTCTGGGGTATTTCTCATGAAATAAACCAGTATTATATTAAAACTTCCTTTGCTCAAATATCTAACTTCTAATATCTAACTTTTAGCTTTTTTCCCTTTTCGCTATTCGCTATTCGCTTTTGCCTTTTTACTTCTAATATCCAACTTCTAATATCTAACTTCTAATATCTAACTTCTAATATCTAACTTCTAATATCTAACTTTAAAACTCACTTAATTGCCCAAATGATGTCGGCTTTGGTAATTTTATCTTCAAAAGAAAAACTATAAAGCTTTGTTTGGTCAAAATTAAGCAAATAAGCTGAGATTATTTCTTTGAGCCAATGTATTTCAGCTTTTAATTTCCAATGTTCACCTTCATTTTGGTAATTTACCAACACAATAAATAACCTGTTTTTGTGGTGTTTTCTTTGTTGTTGACTTTGATTTTCATACAACCAGTTTATAAGTTCCTTTTTATGCAATATGGCATAAGGAACCGATTTATTGAAACCCTTCGGGAAAATTGTAGTTTTATGGTCGAAAGGAAGGTTTTCTATATAAAAATCGGTGAATTTATTATAAGAATTTAGATGTGGCATCACATTTTTATGTTCGCAAAAGATACTTTCAACACCTTTTGCCGACCAAAAATTAAACCATCGATTTAAAGCATAATTTTTTAAATTACTGTATTGTAAAGTATCTTTAAAATTTGATTCCACCAATTCCAAAAGCGACTCAAATGAATCTGTTTTGTAAATAAAATTGGTTTGTTTATCAAATTCGTCTTCTTGCTTTTTTCCCCAAGAATAGTCGAGTTTTGTTCTTTTTTTAAGTTCTTCTTCCAGCTTTTTATAATCCATAAGAATTACAAAAATTTACGCTCAATTAGATTGATTAATCGTTGTTCAAATTCTTCTTTTGCACTCCAGTTATAATCTGGTTTTACAAATTCTTCGATGAAATTTATAGCCTCGTCTTCAGTTTTAAAAGAGTTTAGTTGTGAGATTACTCGGTTAAAATCTTGCTGGCTTCCGTCGAACAATTGGTTTACAAAAGCAATGCGGTCATTTAAGCCAACCTGAATATTGTTTTTAAATAGAGTATCGTTCAAAGAACGCTGTTTATTTTCCTGCTTTTCTGCTGTTTTTTCTTCAATAATCGGATTTTCTTTCGTTACTCTCTCAAACATATTGGTTGCAATATCTGAAGAAATGGCATCTTTAAATTCATCTTCTAAAGAGATTTGAAGCGAATAACTTTTTGTTGCAGTCTCTTTTACTATGGTGTCTCCCTCGTTAAACAGTTCTTCTACTTTAGCTTCCAAAAATGCCTCCTTTTCTTCGGCTTCTTCCCTAAATTCAGCTTCTTTTTGGTTTTCAAATTTAATTTCTTCCACCCATTCTTTTTGAATTGTATTCATAGTTTCTTCCTCTGCTTTTGGTGGATTTGGAGCGTTTTCAATGTAATCATCCACAAACCTCAACACCGTAAGTTTTTCATAAATATCCTGCGCTTTTTTATGCAATGTACTTATGTTATCCCTATTTTTCATCTGTAAAATGCTGTTTGCCAGCCTTACCAATTCGGCTTCTAATTTTTTGTGCATAAGTTGACGTTTTAAATGAATATTGGTGTGTAATTTTTAATAAATTTGTATCAAATTCAAATCGTAAATTACAAAGTTGTTTTATAAAAACTAATGTAAAAAAATATTACGAAACTTTTATTTTAAATTTAAAAAATTACAATTATCTTTCAAGCGTGAAATTACAAAATGTTTCTTGAAAATACAGTAAATCATAACGAACAATTTGGCTGGATAGAAGTTATTTGTGGCTCTATGTTCTCCGGAAAAACGGAAGAGCTTATTCGTAGATTAAAGCGAGCTCAATTTGCAAAACAAAAGGTGGAAATTTTTAAACCCGCCATTGATGTGAGATACGATGTTGAGAAAGTTGTTTCCCATGATGCGAATGAAATTCGTTCCACTCCGGTGCCTTCTTCAGCAAATATCAGACTTTTAGCCAGTGATTGTGATGTTGTTGGAATAGATGAAGCCCAATTTTTTGATGATGAAATTGTGGCGGTTTGCAACGATTTGGCAAATAGAGGTGTTCGCGTTATTGTTGCGGGCTTGGATATGGATTTTAAAGGAAATCCGTTTGGCCCAATGCCAGCGCTTATGGCAACTGCAGAGTATGTTACCAAAGTTCATGCGGTTTGTACAAGAACAGGAAATTTGGCGCATTACAGTCATAGAACTGCTGCCAGCGAAGAACTTGTTTTGTTGGGTGAAACACAGGAATATGAACCTTTAAGCCGTTCTGCTTACTTCAAGGCCATCAATGCAGAAAAAATCAAAAAGGCCAAAGAAAATAATAATGGAAAATAACCACGTTACTGTTCTTGAAATAGATTTAAACGCTATTGAATATAATTTGAAGGAGTTTAAATCAAAATTACTTCCAAAAACAAAAGTTTTGGCTGTGGTGAAAGCGTTTGGTTATGGAAGCAATGCCGTTGAAATTGCCAAATTTTTGGAACCAAAAGTTGCTTATTTT
>JBAZGP010000549.1:0-2656 GCA_041652835.1 Lutibacter sp.
AACTCGTCCGTTATGGCAATACCCGTTCTTTTTTCACCGTAATCCAAAGCTAATATACGCGCCAAAATGTTAACATAATTTATAAAGTTGTGCAAATTTAGTTATTTTGAATGGTAATTTTTTTAAAAGCAATATATTTGTGCCAAACAGAAATATAAAGGAATGAAACGAGCATATCAAATTTTGATACACACAGGAATGATTAATGGCGAACTGCAGCTATTACCGCTAAAAAATAAAATTTAAACAGATGAAGGCACTTAAAGAAATAATAGCCCGTGCATGGGAAAATAGGGCATTGTTAAAAGAGGAACTCACCCAAAATGCAATTCGTAAGGTTATTGATTTGTTGGATAATGGCGTTATACGGGTTGCAGAACCTGTTGAAAACGGATGGCAGGTGAATGAATGGATAAAAAAAGCGGTAGTGTTGTATTTCCCTATTCAAAAAATGGAAACCTTTGAAGTGGGGATTTTTGAATATCATGATAAAATACCTCTAAAAAGAGGCTACAAAGAAAAAGGAATTCGCGTTGTGCCTCATGCCGTGGCACGTTATGGCTCTTATATTTCGGCAGGAACCATATTAATGCCCAGTTATGTAAATATTGGTGCTTATATAGATGAAGGCACCATGGTAGATACTTGGGCAACTGTTGGAAGCTGTGCGCAAATTGGTAAAAACGTCCATTTGAGCGGTGGTGTTGGCATTGGCGGCGTGTTAGAACCTTTACAGGCAGCACCGGTTATTATAGAAGACAATGTTTTTGTTGGCTCGCGTTGTATTGTGGTAGAAGGAATTCGTGTAGAAAGAGAAGCCGTTTTAGGCGCCAATGTGGTGCTTACAGGTTCTACCAAAATAATTGATGTTACAGGCAGTGAACCTAAAATAATTAAAGGCTATGTTCCAGCACGTTCTGTGGTAATTCCCGGGAGTTATACCAAAAAATTTCCTGCAGGAGATTATCAGGTTCCCTGCGCGTTAATTATTGGACAACGCAAAGAAAGCACCGATAAAAAAACATCTTTAAATGATGCCCTTCGTGAAAATGATGTAGCCGTGTGAAATAAAATATTATTTAATTAAGATATTAATCTTCGGAATGGTATTTTTGTTCGAAATTATAAAGAAAAATGAAAAGAATACTTGTTATTCAGCAAAAAATGATTGGAGATGTTCTGACAAGTTCTATTATTTGTACAAATTTAAAAAAACAGTATCCTGATGCTGTAATTGATTATTTAATAAATTCCAATTGTTATGCGGTCGTTGAAAATAATCCATATATAGATAATTTTATTCTTTTTAAACCCGAATATCGTAGTAGCAAAATTGCGTTTTTTAAATTCCTTAAAGAAATTAATAAAACGAAATATGATATATTAATTGATGCGTACGGAAAATTAGAAAGTAACTTGATTACATTATTTTCAACTTCCCCAACAAAAATTTCGTATAACAAATGGTATACGCATTTTTTATATTCACATCCAATAAATAGGTTAACAAAATCAGCTTCTGAAATTGGATTAGCTATTGAAAACAGATTGTTGTTAATAAAAGGATTAGTTAGAGAATCTGCCGAAGTTGAAATAAAACCAAAAATATTTTTGGATCATAAAGAGGTTGAAAATGCGCTTCAGTTTTTAAAAAGCAATAATATTGATTCCGAAAAATTTGTCGTTATGATTAGCGTTTTAGGTAGTGGAAATAAAAAAACATATCCGCTAACTTATATGGCAAAGGTTTTAGATGAAATAGTGAATAAAACTGATGCTGTTTTGCTGTTTAACTATATTCCAAATCAAGAGGAAGATGCTAAAAAAGTTTATGATTTATGTTCAGATGAAACTAAAAAGCAAATTAAATTTGGAGTCTTCGCTAATTCTTTAAGAGACTTTTTAGGTGTTTTGAGTCTTTGTAGCGGTTTAATTGGTAATGAAGGTGGCGCAATAAATATGGCTAAAGCCCTAAACATTCCTACATTTAGTATTTTTGCATCAGGGACTTCTAAGCAAGGGTGGGATTTATTTAAGAGCGAAAAAAATGTTTCAGTACATTTAAATGATTTTATGCCCGAACTTTTTACTGCAAAAACAAAAAAACAAATCAGAAACAGGGTTTTTGAATTATATGAACAATTTAATCCAAATTTATTTAAAGACTTGCTTAATGAGTTTTTAACTATTATTAAAAAATAGTATTAAATTTTAAATATTATCAATGTTAGTAATAAAATATACAATTTATAACTATTTAAAAGTGCAATATGCATTTATAAAAGTTATCTTTAAAAATGACGCTCTTGGTGAAAATGATGTGGCGGTATAATTTTATATCTTTGTAAAAAACTATCTTCCGCCTAAATGAAACGATTTTTAATTCACATTTCTCAGGGATACAGTATTCCTATTGGCAAACCGCTGCAAAAAGAAATAAGGAAACGGGGCTATGAAGTAAAATGGTTTTCGGAATTGGAAAACACTAAAAAGTATTTGACAAACGAGGAGGAATTATTGGAAACAGTGCAAGAGGTTATTGATTATAATCCACACATTGTGTTGGTGGCAACAAATTCTGTTCCTTATTTTTTTCCGGGAATTAAAGTTGAAATTTTTCATGGATTTTCTGTCAATAAACGGAGCGATAAAAAGG
>JBAZGP010000550.1:0-2654 GCA_041652835.1 Lutibacter sp.
AAGGAATACATAATGGAAACCGAAAAAGAACGTTATGTCCTATGTTATCATCGTACAGATGGCGGTCATTGCTATATTGAAGGAATAACAGGCGGTTATGTTGAAATGTGCGATAATGGGAAATACTATCAAAACATGGAAAAGGCAATTGAACACCGAATCAAGCACATCAAACAACTAATAAAAGAGTACAATTTGAAACAAAAGATAGGAAGGGATCAAAATGAGTGAAAACAGACTAAACCAATTGATCAAAAACAGCAATTACAAATTTTGGAAAAGCATTTCCAAAACGATGGAAATTTTTGAATCCTGTACTACTGGAAATCGTATACTGATTGATTGGATGTATGGCACGATTAAATTTATGGAGGGGTAATACAATGGGATGGACTAGCAAAAACGCAACATATTACACTAAACAAGGAAGAATTGACATAATAAAAGAAGTATGTCAAAATTACAGTTGGGAAAACGAAACTGATGTATTTCACGTATTAAAAGCACAAGCAATTGGATGTCAAGTATATTTAGCAGTTGAAATGACAACGAAAACAAACAACAAAAAACAGGTTTTTGGAGTTGTTGTTTTGACAAGCACGAACATGAAAGACGATTTTAATTTTTCTGAAAAAGCAATTGAGGAAACAATGCCCGAAAAGTATTCTAAAACTTTTGACAGAAACAAATAGCGAATATGCTAAAAATTGGCGTGAAAAGTGTTGGAATAATGCAAATAAGAAAAAGCTATCAACCTATCCTTTAGGTACAAAAATAAAGACAGAATACAAAGGCGAACCGATTGAACTAATAAAAGCAAAACCGAATACAAATAAAAATGCTATCTGGGTAAACTGGGATATTAATACACGTTTTCCTGCAAGTTATTTAAATCGTGTTGGTTATACTGTATTAGAATAGGAAGGAATGATATCTAATGAAATTTAGCGAGCTATCTAAAAAGGCACAAAAACGTGCCTATGCTGATTATGTGAAGGCAATGAATGATGATTTAAATAGGTATTATATTGTATCTATTGAAGGGTATGAAGCGGATGCAGATTGGGATAATTTGGAATTTGACGAAAATGGAAGGAGTATATAAACAATGGAAAAAATAATCAAAATTTTGATGGAACGTGATGAACTAACTAGAAAAGAAGCTATAGAACTAATTGCAGAAACAAAACGGGAAATGCTAAATAACATGGATGAAGCGGAAGATATTTTTCTGGAATATTTAGGTTTGGAGATTGACTATATTTTTGATATCATGCTGTAGAATTTGTTGCCATAAAATCCATATTTTAACCTATTGACAATGCAATCTGGTCATGCTATAATGTGGTATCAAACAAAGGAGAAAACAATTATGAAGTGCAGGGAATGCAATTTTGCGCACAACGTTGGGGAAATGACCATTTGCACGGTTGGGATTATGAATCAAAAACCTGTTTGTCCGCGCATTATGGATGGAAGAAATGAAGCGTGTGAATTGAGTAAAGGAAAAATTTGTATGTGTTTTTCACTAGGTAGAATGAAAGAATTAGGAATCCCCGGAATTAAATATGATGCTTTTTCTGACACTTATGTGTTAGAATAAAATCTACAATTCATTAGGAGGATTTATGGAACAAATTGCAAAAACACTTGAAGAATTTTTAGGAGAACATGAATTATTATTCCCTGTTGATGGCTACATGCTAGATAAAATGAGAATACCGAACCATACAACCCTACGTAACCTTGAAAAAATGTATAAGGAATGCAAGTTATCGAGTGACACATACCACGATAAAAGAAACGCCGCTATAGCCGAATACAACGCGCTTGTGGTATCTGGACACATCCGCGACAAAACACCGCTAGAACGACGTATAGAAGTAGCAAATGGGCATCCAGACAACGAAAGCGTACAAGCAGCAAGGCGTTTATTGGAAAAACAGGGTATAATTTGGGATAAAAATGTAACAGAAACTTAATACTTTTGTAATTGCATTTTGGTGCAAATCGTGTATAATAGTAAGTGTTAATGACATTAAATAAATTAAAGGAGGTTCTAACATGGAAAAGGCAAACTATATTTCAACGATTGAAAAGGTGGACGAACAATATCACAGAAGCCACGTCATACTTCACAGAAGCTGGGAATGGCATTTCGGAGATTTTGAAACCATGGATCAATTAGATTTTTTAGCAAAAACGCTGGGGTTTACTTATGAACTGAGGGAAGAAAAAAGGTGGCGCGGCAAAGATAATATGTATCGTGAATACTCCATGAGCCATACTCTAGTAAGCCCGTGTGATGGTGGTTTCTGGAGCCTTAGTGATTTACCGAACGATGTAAAACCGATAAAGGCTTTGTCTAATGGTTCTATCGTAACTTGCTATTTTACTAACGACGGGGAAACGATTAGAATGTATAGGCCAAACCCAAACGCTAAAAACGTTTATAAGCCTTTATCAATCGAACAACATATCGCACACACGACGATATACGGAACCTATTAGGATAAAACGAGCAATTTATTGGTTATGAAACTTTTATTTGACAAAACAACTTATTTGTGATACTATGTACATACAAAAACGAGGAGGGTTAATTTATGAAAACTAACAAAGCTGTGGTGTGTACTGTTCTGCTTGCTGTCTTG
>JBAZGP010000551.1:0-2647 GCA_041652835.1 Lutibacter sp.
CATCTATCGGACATTCTAAAGTTTTGTTCTTTTGGTTTAAGTTCTGGATGAATGATATAGAGTTTTTCCTGTTCGAGTTGTTTTATTTTTTCTTCAAGTTCTTTAACTTCCTGGCTTTTCTTATCATCTTCATATTTTGCAAATCTTTCCTTATTGTCGCTCTTTTTCCTTTCCCAATAAGAATCCCAAAGAGTATTCATTTCTTTTTTAATTCTGTCAGAATACTGATTTAAACACTCTTTACAGATATGATCGACTGAATAGTTTAAGGAAAATTCTTCATTTTCTAAACTATCAGGAGTTAAAATGGGGGTTACGTTGGGGTTACCCATATAGAACCAGGGATCGACCATGCCGTTTTCAACTTCCGGTACTTTCTCATAAGAGAATATATATTTTCCGCAAATCTCACAACGGTATTCAACTTCGTGATATTTATCTGAATAAAATTGCGCCTGAACTGACATTGAAACCAGTAACCAGGTAATTAAGAATATTTTTTTCATTTCTTCTTATTTTGAAATTTACGAATTTCTTTCATTAAATAAAATATATCTGGCGGCTCCAATGATGTGTAGTTTAGGGTATCAGAGGGTTTTTTATAAATATCAAATGTACTTATTTTAGACGAACCAACACTTTCCATCTGAATACTATATACGGTTAATTCGGGTCGTGAATCAATATAATCAATAAGTTTTTGTAAATGGTTCTGTGTTAAATAAAAATTTTGAAACCATACAGAAGTCCAACCATCCGGAGAAATAAATACATGAATGGCAAATTTCGGGACACTCTTACAATAACTTAAATCGGTATTCCATACATCACCATCTAAATAAAATCCAAACCGATCACCTTTTGATGGTGCAAGTGAGAATTGCCCAAACATGGATATTCCCGAAAATAATAATAGAATAATTAGCAATAACTTTTTCATCTTTTCTCCTTTGTAAAAAAATACAATGCGATTATAAATAATGCCGGAGGGACAAATACTTTCACTAAAAGGAAGATAACTTCCATTAATCCCCAAAAGGTCGGTTCTTCTGTCATATGTTATTTGAGTTTTGATTTTATTTCATCCAAGTCTTTTAACATCTGTCTTACTGCCGGGTTCTGCATCGAAACCGTCTCGTTTTCCTTTTCACGGATTCCCGACCTGTGATCCCAGTAACCCAACAAAATGCAGATGAACAGAAACAAAAGGATCATAACCGGGAATGTGAAAAACCACCAATCAAATATGAAATCCCGAAAAGGACTTTTGTGGAGTGATTTGACAGCGACGTATAGAATCATAAAGAATTGAATATATCCCAGATACATACGGCTTCTGTCTATTGAAACCTTCCACCTTATTAGTGTTTGCTTATTTATTTTTATTTTTTTAATATTCTTCATAACTAAATCCTTTTTCAAGATAATCGGTTAAACTCTCTATCTTCTTACACTGGATGATCCTTACAAAACAAACTATCAGGTATTCCAGACAGAAATAAACACATAGTAATGCAAACAGGACAATAGCCAATATCGCTAAAAATGGAGTTAACAGTTTCTTTAAATATTTCACCATTTTTTTAACATTTTTTATTTTTATTTTGTTCCCTATATGTAACTGTTGATTTACATTGTCTTCCCTTTTTATGTTTACCGTTAAAAATACACTCTGCTAACAAATAATCCGTAAATGTTAAAACATCAAAATTTTCTTTTGTGGAAAAATGTTTTCCGACGTTAGTTTTTAAAAAATCATTCCTGAAATCATGATAAGCAGCACCAATGGGGCCTTGGGGAGAAATGCTTTTGGAATAATCAAATAATATTAAAACTTCCCTTTTTTTCACAATTACCATCCTCTAAAAATGTCAAATTGTGCCTGAATTAACCTTTCCTTTTTCTTTTCATCCATCCTGTTCTCCCGGATTTTAAAGTATAACCTGACAGATGATTTAAAATAGTTGAAATAAGCAATAACCAATATTAATATCCTTTTCATTACGTAAAGATTTTACTCTCTCTGTCAAGTATGCCCATATCCCATTTTGAAAGGGTAAAGTTCATAGCACCTGCGTTTTCTTCTGCCTGTTTTACGGTTGTTGCACCAGGGATTACAAACACACCTTTGCCAATTAACCAATTCAATGCCACCTGGGAACTTGTAACATTATATTTGACAGCCAATGATCCAATAAGACTTATCAGTTTTTCACATTTTTTTAGTTCTGTCTGACTAAACTTATCGGAGTATTTACGAAGTCCAACACCGTCAAGTTTTTCAGGGTTTTTATGAAACTTCCCTGTTAAAATCCCTTGTGCCAAAGGGGAAGAAGCGATAATAGAAACACCAAGCTCCTTGGCGGTATCTAAAACACCGTTTGTTTCGATTCTCCGGTCAATTAGGTTGTACCTTACCTGATTGGACGCAAGGGGTATTCCATACCAACTTAACGCTTCCCACGCAACTCTCATTTGCTTTGCAGAGAAATTACATACACCCACGTTCTTTATCATTCCCTTTATCCATAGTGAGGCCATGTTATCCATTTGACGTTCAATACTCGAAAAGGAAAGCGGATTATGAACCTGATAAAGACTAATTGGATATGGATGAAGGTTGTTTATTCTGTCATGTATCGTCTTG
>JBAZGP010000552.1:0-2639 GCA_041652835.1 Lutibacter sp.
ATTATCTCCGACAATGCCTCGACCGATGGCACTGAAGCAATCTGTCGGGAATACGCCGTTTGCGATTCACGCATTAGATATGTTCGGCAGAGTGAAAATAGAGGGGCATGCTATAACTTTCAGTTTGTACTGGATGAGGCAAAGGGCGAATATTTTATGTGGGCGGCTTACGATGACTATTGGGAAAAGTACTTTCTCGACGATGCGTTGCATTTAATTAATTCTATAAATGTCGGGTTTGCTTTTCCGACGTTTATGCTGAGAAGTATATATCTGAAAATTTCCTCAAAAACTCCCAAAAACATCTTTAGTTTTATCGAAGATACTAACCGAGACAGGCTAATACTGGGGTTCGCTAATCTCCATCATTTCTCGCACAAATGCAATATTGTTTATTCGTTGTTTAGAACCGAAGTAATTAGAAATGTTTTTGCGATTCAGAACATTTCCAATGATGGTCTTATGGGCATGGTTTTGCTTGGAATGACGCGAGGTGTAATTGTCGAGGGATTTCACTTTTCCAAAAGATATAAACTGTTTTGGCCTGGTTTTGGTGGAGCATTTATGAATAAAGCCAACAGAGCGCGTCGTAAGGATTTTAATATAATACGCGATGAAACTTTTGCTGCCGCGGCATCTCTGTTTCCTGAGTTAAGCAAACCTCTCAATGAAATACGCGTTGCGTATGAGCCGGATAGATTTTACTCTAACTATCAAATATTAAACAAAAGCAGTCTCTTGGGAAGAGCAGGAGTGCAATAACAAATGTGTCCTATTGTTAGTATTGGCATGCCGGTGTACAATGGGGAGAAATTTATCCGGGAAGCATTGGATTCACTGCTCGCTCAGACATTTACCGATTTTGAACTTATTATTTCCGACAATGCCTCGACCGATGGCACTGAAGCAATCTGTCGGGAATACGCCGTTTGCGATTCACGCATTAGATATGTTCGGCAGAGTGAAAATAGAGGTGCATGCTATAACTTTCAGTTTGTGCTGGATGAGGCAAAAGGCGAGTATTTTATGTGGGCGGCGGCGGATGATAAATGGGACAAAGAGTGGATTACAGTTTTGCTCCATAATTTTGAAGAAGGCGTTTTTATATCATTCGGACATGTAGCAAATATAAATGAGATTGGCGAAAATATTCGACATTACAAAGTATTTGATTTTTCTGGTAGACGATTGTCTCGAATGCTTCGGTTTTATATGACAGAAGAATTTAATGGAAAAGCTAATGTAATTTACGGGCTTTATAGAACCGATATGATAAGGAAATACCCGATTAAACGATTTAATAGTTGTTCCTTTGGAAATGATTTTCACTTTATTTTTAATTGTCTTCAGTATGGAAACATTAAAACTGACACTTCCGTGTTTTTATGGAAGCGTATCGCGGCTAATACATGTAAAGCTTGTACCTTTAAAAGTATAGTCATGAATATTTTTTTGTTGGAGCGTCTAAAGTGTTATATCTTTTATGTTCTTATTGCTTCAAACAGCGTAGATAAATTGGCATTGACGCTTCTTTTTCCAGTAAAATATGTTCTGGCATTTTTTTTCAACATGGTGTTTCAGTTAAAAAAAATTTTGTTCAAACAAAGTTAATATATTATTTAAAACCAACCGTGAATTTACAAAGAGGAAGTTCGTAATAATGTTAAATCAGATTAAATGGAGCGTGTATTTACGACAGCATCAATTGTTTTTGGTTGGAGCGGCAATCTACATTTATGCAATAGTTGCCATGGTAATTTTTCAATACATACTTCTTCCCAGATTTGATCCATTTATCAAGGAGGGCTTAATCGCCGGTGATCCACAATACTATCATCAGTTAGCTTCAAATTTAGCGCATCGCATTGCAATAGAGGGCTGGGGCATCTGGAATTTAAGACCAGACGGTCAGGGCTGTGCAGGCATCACAGCAATGATTTACGCTATCGCATTCGTTAGTCCATTATTAGTCATTCTATTGAACGCATTTTTGCATTCAATAGCATCTGTCACGCTAATATCGATTGTTGGGCAATTTGTTCGCTTTAGGCTTGCGGTAATCGCGTGCCTATTTTTCATTATTTCACCTTATCAAATGCACTGGCTTTCTCAAATAAACAAAGACAGTTATTCTATTGCCGGTTTCTATGTTTTTGTTTTAGGGTGGACTTTGGTGTTTAAGCAAGCGCCTAAAACAAAGAAATCGTCATACTGGTTTGGATTGTTGCTGGTGATGATTGGGGCGATGCTCATCTCAATTGTACGCCCATACATAATCCAGATACTACAGGCGGTGAGCATTATAATTGTCTGTGTTATGACAATTATATTGTTGAGCCGCATAATTACGGATAGGCTCATACTGCTGTCGTCAGCGATTAGATGGTTGGTGCCTGTTATACTGGTTACTCTTTTCTTATCCACAATGACTCAAATGACCTGTGGATCTGGAGAACATTTAATGCGTCTGGAAAACTCAGTAGTATTATTACAGCCAACAAAAACTGGAGAGTCCATAACACCATCGCAGTGGACAAAAACACGCTGGTTGCCAATCTTAATTGATAAAAAGCTATATGCTATAATGGCACGGCGAGCTATCTATAACAGTTTAGAGTCCGCCGATAACCACCATACTA
>JBAZGP010000553.1:0-2635 GCA_041652835.1 Lutibacter sp.
ATAAATTTTATTTTTATTTTACCACTCTTGAATTTTTTTTCAATAAAACAGGTTTTTATATACCCGTTATGCCTGATGTCAAAATTTGATGCTGTCATGTTTTTCCGCATTTTTAATGTGTTAATATTATTTGATATATCCGAAATTTTTGAGTAGAACCGGCATTTCAACTATTCAAGCCTCATCAGTTAACCTATTTTGCTTTGTAAGCAATCATTTTTTTAACAAATGAAACAGATGAGGTAGATTTTTCATTTGCAATTTTGATTAAAAATGCTCCCCTGTACATTTTTGTTTCATCGAGACCACAACGCAAAATGAATGCCCTTGTGCCGACCTCACAATTGCCGGCTGCTATTGAATCTTGAAAAGAATATTGTTGCCTGGCCGCTTTATTATATTTTTTCAACCATGCTACTTGTTCTGCTGCTGCTTTCTTTTCACGTAACCGCTTCTCTTTTGCTACTTTTTCGTTTCTTTTTCCACCTGCTATTGCCCAGCTTTTTACAGTCGAATGAAATCCATTATATATATACCCTTCAACTTTTTGCAATTCAAAAAATTGTTTGCTCCCCCTGCCCTCATACCACCAGCATTTCTTACATTTTTGCCTTTGGCCCGGGTAAATGTAAGTGATCACCCCTCCAATTATCTGAATATTTCTCATCTCGTCGAGCGTTAACTCAACTGTATAACCGCCCCAGGTAGGCCTCCACTTTCTACCACTGTATTGTTCCCGTGTGTCTTTTGCAGCACTAAAGGAATGAAATTTAACCTCATACAGACCGCCCATGCTGTAGCCCTCTGCTGGCATAGCGTTTGCGACTTTTTCAAGTCGATTAGTAATTAATTGTTTATTAAGCTTTTTTGTTTCAAAAATTAAATCGAACTTATTTTTTGCTCTTATCACCAGTTTTTCATACATAATGTATGATTTATCTGGCAATTCTTTTTCCGCTCTTCTGCCTGTCCAACGCTGCTGAACGGCTTTTTTAGCTCTTTGATAATCTGTTGTTTTCATTTGTCTTCCACTTTTTATACTGAGTGACCAGTTTTTTTAGTGGTTCATTGTTTTATTGTTGAAAAAATACTACCATAGAATTTTGAGAATCAGGGAAGCTATTAACTAATCTTTTTGCTTCCTCCCTGCTTAGGTTTTTGCCAATAATTTTCTGTTTGCTGTTTTTCTCATTATTTTCACTACCTTAAATTTTGGTTCCATTTTTTTTGTTTTTTGTATTTAAATTATGTTATTGATTAAAAATTGTATGCAAAAACTTCCGGCGATGAATTGCCGAACTGAATCATAACCTCACCGGTGGAATCAGAATCAGATATGACCATCTGTATGTTCTTATTCTCATCCATTACTAACAAAGCACGGGATAAAGAATCAAATATTAATTCTTTTTCGCTCCCGTCATTGCCGTACTCAATAAATCTGATGTTCGCTTTCATTGTTTTATGGTTTAATTGATTAATGCAACAAATGTAGTCAAATAGTACAAATGAAGTCAAGTAAAACACCAATTATTTTTACTCAATATCGTAATTTATATCCAGTCTAAATAATACTCCTTCATTATCAGTTAATTACATGAATTCTAATAAAAATAAACGTATTGAATGAAAATATATATGTTTTGGGGGGAAAATAAGCGATTTAAGGCCTGTTTAATGCTAAAGTAATATGAAGTACTTAAAAAGGGTAAAACGAGGCTACAGATACTTATATATGCGTTTACAGGCCAATTATAGATTGTTTAAGCAATACAATATACGGTTGTATATCATTTGTCCCTTGCTTGTGATTATCAAGTTAGAATGATCACCTCTAACATATCCTCTCCGAATCATACGATCAATGATGTACCAGGTTGATATGTAAGAGGCACTAATATGTTTACATAAAACCTTAGTGTTGACTATATTAGATTTGATAAAAAAAAAATCAACAAATATAAAGGAGTGATTTTTTCTGCCTTGCAAATCTTATTGATAGCTGTAAATTGATCAAAAAAGGTATGTAATAAATCGCTTTGATCGCACTCATTAATACCAATACCCTGATTTTCTGACCTTCCGCCCTTGTTATTTTCCTTCATATTTTACCAAATTAAAAACATATAGAACAACTTGCAATATCTAAGAATAAACTCATTATGTCGAAAAAAAACATACATAAATTATGTAATGTATTAATAAACAAGTGTTTGACAAAATAGAGTTTGCCCTATAACTATTATTATGTTAAGCAGACTTGTTTTTATGTAACAATTTAATAAACAGAAAGTAAGTAAACTACTTTTGTAAATGTTATCAGCATAAACAATTGTAAAACAATTAAGTGCAGATAATAATTTAACAATATTTCTCTTATTATTTTTACATTCATTGATAAGTGATTCTGCTTTGCTCATTTACTGTGATTGTTTTTATTAATTCGTTCTGTATTATACAATTATGATTTTTTAACGAAGCAGGGACCCCAGTCCCGCAAAAATTGTACTTCCTGTTCGATTCGGGGGTATATGGTTTCGTAGTATCTATTCCAACCGTTCATCATCATGCTAATTTTCCGACAAAGATAGTAAAAAATCGGTAAAAACCAACAAAAAATTAACATATTGGTTTA
>JBAZGP010000554.1:0-2635 GCA_041652835.1 Lutibacter sp.
AATGTTCAAGCCATTCAATATCCAATGCGGTTTCATCTATAAAGATATCTTCCTCCCAATTATATTCCTCATCATTTCGCATCTATTCACCTCCTTCAATAATAGAGTAACAAGCTAATACTAATGTATTAAATCCATCTGTATATAATGGGTCTTTTAATTCTTCCATTATCATCGCCGCACGATTACTCGTTTGCTTGATTAAGATACTCGCACAGTAACCTCTTATTGCCAATCGTATAGATTCCGGTTCAAGTGAACGCGCTTCATTCAATAATGTTGCTATTTGTATCCAACTTGTTTTCTGAAACAATGCACGGCAAAGTTTAATCACAGCCGCATCTTCTTCGTCTGTACTCTGCCGCGCAATCTTTAATTGATCTTCTTTTTTTGCATGTAATACAAGATCAAGAATTTGAATTGCTGATCTTGGATGTCCTTTGCTTGTTTCGTGAATCTCTTCAAGTACATCATCATCAAGTTGTTTTCTTTCCTTTTTAAGAATAGATAATAATAACTTCTTTGTTTGTTGTTCTACTAATGGTTGTACTTTAAATTGAGTACATCTATACTTTACAGTTGGAAGTAATTTATTTGGATCGGTAGTACACAAAATAAAATAAACATGATCAGGCGGTGACTCTAATAATTTGAGCAAACTATTTTGTGCATCATTAGTGAGCTTATGTACCTCATCCAACATCCATGTCCGACTTTTACTTCCTTGATTCGGTGCGTAGTAACACTGTCTTTTTATTTCCCGTATTGTATCAATACCACGAAAGTCCGCAGAATCCATTTCATGAAAATCCATGCCGTTACTTTCTAATTTACTGGCTACAATTTTTGCAAGTGTAGTTTTCCCACATCCTTTTGGACCGTAGAATAAAAAGGCATGCGGTGGATTATTTTTAAGCATAGAAGTCAGCGCTCCTATACTTCCCATATTACCGTATATTTCATCAAAATCTTTTGGTCTGTATTTTTGATATAATGACATTTATATCACCTCTCCAATGTTATTTCGTTTGCGTTCATTTTTCATTTGTAAATAACGCCCGTAAGCTTCACTTTTTGGTTGTGTCATTCCTAGCCCCTTACACCACCAATCATTACGCAAAAGTACCTTGCATAATCGTCGCCATGATGGTGCCCAATATTTTTGTTCTAATGAATATGGGGCCTCATCTGGTATTCCTTTTTGATACCCACGTTTTTCCCATCCTTTTAAAAATACTCTAAACTTTTCTACAAAATGCTCTTGCGTAATTTTTGGCATTGTTGATAATAACAAATTACAAAAACTCTTATACGTATGCCCTTCTGGTTTTACTATTTTATTATACCCGGTTATATTACCTGTTTCTTGAATATATAACGCACCACTATTTACACCATTCACTCTTGCAATCAATTTATACCAAGTTTGTGGTTCTAAAATATGGTAAAGCCATAATCCTCTTCTTTGATCATCTCCATATGGTTGACATAATCTTTGTTGACTAAACGGAACACCCGCTTTGTACATTAAATCATAAATTTCATTATGTTCTTTATCTGGATAAAGGCTATGATATTTCCAAATATCAGACGTTTTCCAATCGTATATTGGATATATGTTATATACATTATCTATTACTCGAGTTGTCCATCTATTTCCTTTATATGTTTCTTTATTAAACGTAGCAATAGTTCTAAATCGATTAAGACTTTCATCCGCTCTTATACCAATTATTGCTCCTGTATTTTTACCTTTACCATACCATTCACCAAAAAGAACAATAAATTCTTCAAACTCCATCTTTGGTATAAAAAATGGATAATAATTAATATCTGTAATCACACCTTTCATTTTTGGAAATTCTCTAACCCAATCATTTTTTCGTTCCGGGTCCCAGCAAGTCCAAGTTGGTTCAAATGAACTTACAGCATTTCTTAATTTAATAGGTAAACATACCCAATGCAAATCAATATTGTTTTTATATTTCTGAAATAGTTCAAAAGCATGATTTGTAGTATGTACATATTGTGCTTCAAAATCAATTAAAAGGATGCCTATTACACGCTTCCTTTTTATTGCTTCTTCCATTGCTAAATGAAAGATTACAGTGCTATCTTTGCCACCACTAAAACTAAGATAAATGTTTTCAAAATTATCAAATGTATACTTCATACGCATTTTTGCTGCGGTTAAAACATTTTTATTTATATATTTTTTTAATTGCATTTTTATGACCTTAATATAAGTTGGGTTCTGTTTTTGATTGCGCTTGCTCCATAGACAGTATAGAAAATCCGCGCTTAACACGCCATTTATTTAAATATAAAAGTGCTTTTTTATCTGCAAGTTTTTGTTGTTCTTCAGTGAGTAAATTATAACCACCACGAAAACATGAAGGTATATTATATGCATATGCTAATGCCGCTTGTCCTAACCAAGCAATTCGATTCATATTTGGATTTGATAAATAATGTTCACAAGAATATTTCCATTCGTTAATAATATGTTGTAAACATTCTCCAAATTTTTTTGTATCACTTAATAATTCTGCATATTTTTCTTCACATTCTTCTTTTGTTTTTCCTTTAGGTGGATGTGCTTCGTAAAATCCTGCTTTATAACACTCCCATTTAT
>JBAZGP010000555.1:0-2633 GCA_041652835.1 Lutibacter sp.
TTCAAACCTCATTCAGGTTTGTTTTTTTGTTCAATTTGCCCCGTTTATTTGATTTTCTCGATTTGTTCAATTTCCCCAATTTCCCCAATTTACCCAATTTGTTCGTCCTGTCCTATTTGTTTGATTTGTCCGTTTTAAAGTTGAAAATAAATAAAAATTAAAGTATGCAATTCAATTTGCGTTAGCGATGGAATGGCATGTTTGAGCTCTTTTGCAGTTGTTTTTCTCAACTGCAAAAAGCGAGTAATGACAGCGCGACCCGCCAGCTGGAGGGAAACGCCCAAAAACAATTGGTTAAAAAACACCAAATCCAACCACAAACAATCAACAATTAACGCTTTAGAGAATTGGGTGACCCAAAATGATTTGTTTTGTTCAAAAATGCATTATATTTGCGAAATAAAAAGTTGCATTAACAACACCCCTATAATTGCCGTGCTAAGCTTAAAAGACTCCGATAGTAGAAAAAGAGTGAAATAACAAGGGAAATGTAAGGGTATAACTGGAATCACAAGCCTTCTAATTAAAAGGTTTTGACCGTTATGGAAATAGAATATGAAAATATGTTAAAGACAATACGCAAACAATTTTTTGTTAGAAGCGCTCCAAGTTGGTTGGTTTTGGCTATTGATTTGCATTTGGTGATAAATAATTTCATATTGGCTCATTTAATTCTTTTTAATTTTATGTATTCCCTTGATGGATCGCAGCTTAAAATTAAATTTCCCGTTTTAATAGCTATTTCTATATTTAGTTTTTTAGTAACACGCTCCCACAAGGGGATTATACGGCATACCGGAATCAAAGATACTCAAAAGGTAGTTTTTGCAAGCCTCCTTATCATGAGTTTACTGATGGCAGTTTCTGGGCTTGGCAATTATTTTAATTGGAATGAAAACTTAAATTTTCCAATATCGATTGTTGTCATCCATTTTTTGCTGAATGTAATTGTTTTGACTGGAATTCGATATCTTTTTAAGATTACTTACAATATTTTGTTTTCAAGGTTTAAAACTGGACCTCGGATATTGATTTACGGAGCGGGTGAAGCCGGACTGTTGACCTATTCAGTATTAAAAAATGACAAGGCGAATAATGTGCAGGTTATTGGTTTTATTGATGATGATAAACACAAGCAGGGAAAAAGTTTAAATGCGGTAATCATACACAATCCGAAAGATGTTACCCAGAAATTTATTGCCGATAAAAAAATAACGCAGGTAATTATTGCCATGCAGCAGATAAAACAAACCCGGCTTATTGAAATAGTGGCGCAATTGGCATTGCTTCCGGTAAAAGTAAAAATTGTGCCGCCCACCAAAACGTGGATAAATTCGCGTCAACTTATATCGACTCAAATAAAATCGCTGAATATTGAAGATTTATTGGGAAGAGCCGTTATTGAATTGGAAAGTGCTGAAATGCAAAAGGAATTTAGTGACAAAGTGGTGATAATTACAGGGGCTGCTGGTTCTATTGGGAGTGAAATATCCCGACAGGTGGCAAATTTTAACTACAAACATTTAATACTCATTGATCAGGCCGAATCTAATTTATACGACCTTCAGCAGTATTTTAGGTATAAAAAAAACATAAATATTACTTGTATTGTTGCCGATGTGAGAAATGAAAAGAGGATGGATTCCATTTTTGAAAAATTCAAACCTGAAATTGTATTTCATGCTGCAGCCTACAAACACGTGCCTTTTATGGAAGAGAATCCGTGTGAGGCCGTTCAGGTGAATGTGTTTGGTACTAAAAATATAGCGGATTTGGCGTTAAAATATCAAGTCAAAAAATTTGTGATGGTATCTACTGATAAGGCAGTAAACCCAACAAATGTTATGGGTGCCACCAAACGCATCGCTGAAATGTACATTACGAGTTTACAGACCAACGGTACGTCAAAATTTATTACCACACGTTTTGGGAATGTGCTGGGCTCAAGTGGATCGGTAATTCCGTTGTTTAAATCACAAATTAAAAATGGAGGTCCCATTACCTTAACTCATAAAGACATTATGCGTTATTTTATGACCATTCCCGAAGCCTGTCAATTGGTTTTGGAAGCCAGTAAAATGGGCAATGGCGGTGAAATATTTGTGTTTGATATGGGAACGCCCATAAAAATTTATGATTTGGCGTTGAATATGATACATTTGTCGAATCTGAAATTTCCGCAGGATATCAATATAGAAATTACCGGATTGCGCCCAGGTGAAAAAATTGAAGAAGAATTGTTGGGCGATGGTGAAAACTGTATCCCTACCCACCACCAAAAAATTATGATTGCTAAGGTGAAATACCAAAATATGAAAAAAATAGCACAAGAAATAAATGAATTGTGTATTTTTAATAGGGAGCTGAATTCTGAACAGACCGTTTCAAAAATGAAAGAAATTGTGCCAGAGTTTATCTCAAACAATTCTATATACGAAAAATTCGACCATGAACCGGTCAATATTAGTAAAATAGGTTAGGGATGTGTAAAATAGGACAACTCACTCACTACTCAAAATTATAAAAACTCCGTATTCTTTTCCAGCACAGGTTGTATTAGTTTTATAATCTTCCTGTCGGTTATGGTTTCTAAAAAATTCAGGTGTTTATGGGAATGGATATTCAGAATAAAA
>JBAZGP010000556.1:0-2632 GCA_041652835.1 Lutibacter sp.
AAACAACACAAATAACGCAATAGACAATCTCCAAATTGTCAGTCCAACTGAACACCAAAACATACACCACAATAAGAGTATTGTTGATTTAAAATAAGGATTTTTATGGATTGGTATAAGCATTCAAAGAGGAAAAAAATTAGTCCAAAATTACGCAACAAAATAACAAAAAGAGATGGAGGAATATGTTGTGAATGTGGGAAAATAGCGAATTATTGTATATGGAAAGATGGATATTGGCATTATTATGAAATTATAGTTATAAATAAAGAGGAATACCATAAATCTTACGAGATAGACCATACCATACCATTATGTAAAAACGGAAATACAGATATGGACAATATGCGTTTGTTGTGCCAAAATTGCAATAGATTAAAAGGTAGTAAGGAGAGAAGACTTGAAGTGGTTTAAGCATTTAACTGGAAGTCTGAAAGACCCAATGATAGCCGATTTAATTACTGAATTTGGCGGTGACGGCTATATGATATTTTTTGGGCTTCTTGATATGATGGCGGAAGATTTTGACGAAGAAAATCCCGGAGTTTGTATATTTTCTTGCCAATATTTGACCAGAAATCTGCAAGTTTCTCGTCAAAAGTTTATCAAAGTTCTGAAATTTTTAGAAAATTATCCGAAAAAAAATGGTAAGATTTTTCACGAAATAAATGGTGATAAAATTACTCTAACATGTAATAGATTAGAACAGTTATCCGATACTTGGACTCAAAAAAAACTTCGAAGTAACTTAGAAGTAACTTCAACTTTACTTCGTCCCAAAGAAGGAGAAGGAGAAGGAGAAAAAGATATAAAAGAAGAAAAGATAAAAGAGGTAAATACAAAAGAAAAATACTTATGTGATGAGAAAAAAAATGACTTTTCTCAATCACCGGACAACCCAATATTTGTCACACTTATTTTGGAAGATGGTTTTGAATATCCAATAACAGCACAGGTCGTGGAACACATGAAGTGTCTCTACCCAGACGTTAATACGGAACAGTCATTTAGGAATATGAGTGCATGGTGTTTGAATAATCCAACCAAGCGAAAAACAAAACGAGGTATTAAAAGATTTTATAATGGTTGGTTAATGGGCGACCAAACAGACGCACTAAAACAGAAAGGCAATAACAATGCAACCAAAGGTGGGAATAATTTCAGCGATGGGAATCCATTCCCTGGTGACGATTACTGACAAGTCGCCTATATGTGAGCGGTGCAATAATAAACTCAAAGAATCCTATTTTCCATGGTTGAGGGAGGGGTATAAATACATCTGGAAATGTGAAAATCCAGAATGTAAAAACCAAGATGCCGAAGAAGAAATAAGGATTGATAAAGAAAAAAAAGATGAAGATGCAAGGCAAGCATTAATAACCATGAAGGATGATTTTCTAAAACAGCCAACGAAAATTATGGGCGAAATGGGTGTTCCGATAAAATATCACAACGTATCCCTTGATTCGTTTAAAGGTGGCGAGAAATATGTGCAAGCCATCAGGAACTATTTATCTGAACCAAATGGTTCGCTTTATATATATGGGAATTGCGGTAGCGGTAAAACACATTTGGCGGTTTCAATATTGAGAGAATTGTATCTCGCAAATGTTACACTAAAAGCGGGATTTATACCTACACCCAATTTGCTTTTGCAAATCAGGGATTGTTTTAATAAAGACCCCAAATTCACAGAATATGAAATAGTTGAAAAATATCTCAACTATCATGTATTGGTTTTGGATGATATGGGCGCAGAAAAAACAACCGAATTTTCAATCACAACTCTTTACTTAATAATAAATGGGAGATTGTCAGACGAGAAACCCACCATTGTTACTTCCAATCTTTCGCGCAAGCAGTTTGAGACTCAAATTGACAATAGAATAGCTTCAAGATTCGCTGAATACAAAGCTATCCATCTCGATATGCCAGACCATCGGAAGAATTCATATGCTTAATTTTCTCGCCTTTCCTGTGTGTAGTCACAATTTTCAAAGAAAGGGGACTCCGCACCGCTTTAGTGATAATGGATATTCAAGAATGGCATAACGCCAAACATACAGGAAAGGCATTTTGAATATATCGCTGTAATAAACAGCAAGGCGCATAATAAGCCAAATTTTCAATTATCTTTACAAAAAGGCAGATTGACATGAACGAGACAATTTGGAACGATTTTAGGGGCATTAGAGCGATTTTGGAGAAAACATGAACAGTGAGCAAAAGAAATTCCGAGATATTGTGCTGGAAGAATCAGAAAAGGGCAATATAGTCATAAATGGGATTGAAGGTTTAATGAGTATGCCTATTAAAGAATTCGTTAAACAGCCAATAGGGGGTGTTTTTGTATGATTTAAATAGGTCGCCTGAAGTTGTATTAACTTTTATAGATGACCCCAAATGGGTAAATGATTATGCTGTATGTCTTGTGATTTCCGAACTCAAAAAACAAGTTAATGATAAGGCGTAAAAATGGGTGATACGAAAATCCAATGGTGCGACAAAACATGGAATCCAGTAAGCGGATGTTCTAAAATATCAGAAGGTTGTCAAAACTGCTATGCCGAAACTATGGCTAATCGCTTACAATCAATGGGGGTTAAGGGTTACGAAAACGGTTTTAAAGTTA
>JBAZGP010000557.1:0-2622 GCA_041652835.1 Lutibacter sp.
GCTTTCTCTAATTGAATTTTTTCTTTCTTAATATAAATATTAACGATGATGAATAAAGGAGTCACGATCAAAAGGAGAGCGGGCAAGATACCAAGAGGAAAAGTTTCGGAAGGGAGTAACCGATACCAGAGTAGATCCTGGCTTTGAAAAATGGTTTTTATCGATTGAAGAATATCAGACGAAGTATTTTCTTCAAAGATGATCGAAGATAGTTGAATCGGAATAAAGCTCGGAAGAACTACACCCCCGATCAGTCCAGCTAACGCAGCGCATACACTCTTCAGGTTTCTCTGCCAGGAGGTAGATTTTTTTTCTCGAAAATAAATAAGCAAAAAAGCCCAAACGGTAGGGGCAATGATCCAAGTAAAGCGGGTCATGTTGGCAATGTGCCCGGCACAGATGACCAGTAATAATGTTATCGGGAAGTTTTTAATTTCGCCTGCAAGTAAAACAAGAATAGCACAGAAGATAAGCGGAGCATAAATCGGTCCTTCACTGAGGAATATATAGGTCCATAATCCATAGATCAGCAGGGTGGGAAATTGTATTTTTTTATCTTTGAATAAAAGAAAACCTAAAATGAATGGTGGTATAAAATAGAGAATTGTGTTCCAGGCGCGCATTCCTGTGATGGTTAGATTTTTCCATAGAAATGCCAAACCCCATAGACTCTGCCGCCCAAGATCAAGAAAAGCGGCTGCGCTGCTGCCTTCGGCAATCTGGTAGCGATCTCTCCAAAATAAAAGCGAATAATCCCAGAATCGATTTCCCTCTGACCAGGAAAGCGAAAACGGATAATCGACAATTAATCTTACACGGCTGCAAAGCAATAAACACGCTGCAATAAAAATGAGGGCAGGAAAGAAATTATGAATATTGAATACAAATACCTTCTTTCCCACGATACTGTAAGTCATCAGAAAGAGAGTGCATGTAAATAACAGGATTCTAAGGAATCCGCTGCTAATAACATGCCCCCAGCCTGAGAATTGCAGAAAAATGGATGGGAAAATACCCAAAAGGATAAATACCAAACCTTTGAAAAGAAGAGGCTTTTGCATGAGATCAAAGGTATTTCTCCCAATTAAAAAATGCCATGAAAGTAAACCGAATGGTATGAAAATGATGACTAAAAAGGTCAGAAAAAGAAATATAGAAAAAGGAGTGAAATATATATCAACATTCAATCCACCCCAGTAGATTTCTTTTAATTCAATATAGCTAATAATGACAGTTAACAGTGTCGTTATTATTAATAACCAATTTCGGAATCCAGAGCGGTTTTTTATTGTCATCACTCGTTTCTTTTTATTGTTAATTAGACATAATTATAAACTCTATGGTAAGTTATCCTGTTAAAGTAAAACAATAGATAAATTTTATCTGAGTCATTGAAAGGTTGGTAAACGACTCAAAACAAGTTTTGTTTCATTTCACCAAATCAGAGACATGTTCAACGATACATTCTCTGTCTCTAACCGCTCTATTTTTAGAGGATATAATTCTGATATCTTTGAACTTGGATGAAATTTGTATATTCAGTACAGATAGCGTCTTGGTATAAAAGTCGAAAAGATGTTTGCTTGCGTCAATATACACCTCCCATGGTCACCTCGACGGTATCTGTTGATGGGAAGCAGGTTCTTATGAGATGTTTTATTTGTCATTGCTAATTACATTATGGTAGAAATTGCAATACAGGAGAAACATATTTACAATGTTGCAAAATAAAGACAAGAAACAAAATGTCTGGTTCATTTCAATAATGGTAGGGGCTGGCATTAGTTTTACAAGTTTTCTTTTTATTTTCCAATATCTCCCGATTGCCCTTCTATTTCTTGTTACCCTTCTTGTTATTAGTGCAATCATATTCTCTTGGTTTGTATCACGGGTTCTGGGGAAATATTTTTACCCAACATGGTTAAGAATCTCTTCCGCGATGAGGATATTTATTGTTCTTACGAGCATAATTTTTGGATTTTTTACTGCATATCGTTCTCCATTGCAGCCTCCCCCCGTCCATTTATTTGACAACAACGGTATTCAGGTTTTCATTAATTCCCCCATTTTCTTTTACCTCGGTTTGATTTCCTTAAGCGTCTTTTTCGGGTTTATATTATTTTCGATTTTTTTGTTTCTGGTCAAAAAGGATGCCAATAATACAAAACGTTCTATTTTTGTGATCTTGTTTTTATTAATATATTTATTGGTTGGTTTGTTAGTTTTTGATGATTATGGAGTTTCTGTAGACGAACCTACGGAAAGATACACAGGTCTTGTTAATTTGAAGTTTATCGCTGAAAAAATTTATCCGGACTATGCAGAATATCATTTCAAAGACATTGATGAACTTCAGACCATAAATGATAAATATTATGGGATTGCCTTTCAGTTACCCATTGTTGTTCTTGAAGAATTGAACATGATTGAAGGACAGACAATTTGGCTTTTTAGGCATTTTGGTACATTTTTATTTTTTTTCCTAGGTGTTGTCGCATTTTACAACCTCGCAGAAATCATGGTAAGGGATTGGAAAATTGCATTAATCGGAACCGTTTTTTTCGTTCTGACACCGAGGCTATTTGCAGATAGTTTCTATAACATTAAGGATGCAGTTTTCCT
>JBAZGP010000558.1:0-2616 GCA_041652835.1 Lutibacter sp.
GCGTAAAACACCTTTTAGGAATAAAACATATAAACAAGGCTGATATCGATTTGATTTTTAAAACAGCCGATCATTTTAAAGAAGTCATTAACAGGCCAATTAAAAAAGTGCCGTCGCTTCGTGATATTACCATTGCCAATTTATTTTTTGAAAACAGCACGCGAACACGACTTTCCTTTGAACTGGCTGAAAAACGTTTATCGGCGGATGTGATTAACTTTTCGGCAAGTCAATCTTCCGTAAAAAAAGGAGAAACCCTTATTGACACGGCAAACAACATTTTATCAATGAAAGTTGATATTATTGTGATGCGTCATCCCGATGTTGGCGCTTGTGATTTTTTGTCGCAGCATGTAAACGCACAAATAGTAAATGCTGGTGACGGCACACATGAACATCCTACACAAGCATTGCTCGATTCCTTCTCTATTCGTGAAAAGTTAGGAAGTGTTGCGGGCAAAAAAATTGTAATTGTGGGTGATATTTTGCATTCACGAGTGGCACTTTCAAACATATACGCCTTAAAATTGCAGGGTGCTGAAGTAAAAGTTTGCGGACCAAAAACGTTAATCCCTAAATATATTGAAAGTTTAGGTGTAAGTGTGGAGTTCAATATCAAAAAAGCACTGGAATGGTGTGATGTGGCCAATGTGTTGCGCGTACAAAACGAACGGATGGAAATTAATTATTTTCCTTCAACCAGAGAATATTCGCAACTGTTTGGTATTAATAAGCAATTATTAGATTCTTTGAATAAGAAAATTTTAATTATGCACCCTGGGCCTATAAACAGGGGTGTTGAATTAACAAGCGATGCTGCAGATGCCGACCAATCCATTATCTTAAATCAGGTGGAAAATGGGGTTGCCGTTCGGATGGCAGTTATTTATTTGCTGGCACAACAAAATTAATTATGATTGTTACTAAAACAGATTCCTATACCCATATAAAATCTACTCAAATTTCAGTTGCCCAATTCTTTGAGGAATTTAAAAATCGATACAACGAATTTGCAAATGAGCATTTAATTATTGATATTTCTGAAAAAATTAACATAAATATCAAAGAAATTTTGTTATTTTTGAAATATAGTATTCAACACAGAAAAAACGGCATAAGTTTTGTTCTTATTTGTAAGGACATATCTATTGAAGATGTGCCAGATGAAATAAATGTTGTTCCAACATTTACTGAAGCATTAGACATCCTTGAAATGGATGCTATAGAAAGAGATTTAGGATTTTAAAACCAATTGGCTTATTGATGAAAAAACTACTTTTAATTACTTTTATTTTGTTTTTCTCATTTTCATTTGGACAACAATCCGAGAAAAACAACGGAGCTTTAAAGAGCAATCCATCCGCTACACTTTTACTGGTCTCTGCATATCCAAATCCGTTTAGTCAGGATACAAGCATCAATTTTAGATCGACCAGAACTCAAGCTGTTGTTTTTACAGTAAAAAATTTGTTGGGAACAACAGTTTACGAAGAACAAATTAATGCTACAAGTGGGAATAACACCATTCCATTTAACCGAAATAGCTTAACCAAAGGCATGTACATTTATTCTTTACAAACTGATGCCGAAATTATTTCTAAAAGATTGATAATTAAATGAGTTTAAAACTCACTATTTTAGGATGTCATTCTGCAACACCTCGAGTAAATGCTCACCCAACAGCACAAATTCTTGAAATAAAAAATCATCATTTTTTAATAGATTGCGGAGAAGGTACGCAAGTGCAATTGCGCAAATACAGCATTAAATTTTCCAAAATTAAACATATTTTTATTTCACACTTACATGGCGATCATTTTTTTGGATTGGTAGGGTTAATTTCAACATTTCGGTTGTTAAATCGTGAAAATGAACTGCATATTTATGCACCAAAAGGATTGAAAGAAATTGTTACTTTACAACTGAAACTTTCAAATTCCTGGACACAATATCCCTTAATTTTCCACGAACTGACTTCAACGGAAAGTGAACTTGTTTATGAAGATGCCAATGTGGAAGTTCATACCATTCCTTTAGATCATAGAATATACACCAACGGATTTCTATTCAAAGAAAAACTGGGAGAGCGAAAATTAAATGTAAATGCCATTCAAAAACACCAAGAAATAAAAATTTGTGATTACCAAAACTTAAAAAATGGTAGAGATTTTATACTACAAAATGATACTGTCCTAAAAAATGAAATACTTACTTTAGATCCTGCCTTACCTTTAAGCTACGCTTTTTGCAGTGATACCGCCTATTTTCCTGAAATTATACCTTTAATAAAAAACACAACCTGTTTATATCATGAAGCTACCTTTTTAAAAGATAAAGAAGCGCTAAGTTTAACCACAAAACATTCAACCGCCGCACAAGCCGCGAATATTGCCCATTTGGCACAAGTGAAACAATTAATTATAGGGCATTATAGCAGTCGATATACAAACAAAGAAGCCTTTTTAATAGAGGCGCAGGAAGTTTTTGAAAATACTCTTTTAGCTATTGAAGGAAAAGTTTTTGAGATTGCATAATTTTATCTATATTTATCACAATAAAAAAAATGGTTATGAATGGCATATTTACTGTCAAAAATTAACTATTTTTAATAAATTA
>JBAZGP010000559.1:0-2616 GCA_041652835.1 Lutibacter sp.
AGATTCGGAATACAACGGCGCATTCCTTAGCTGGGAAAACGCATGGCACGGCTGGGGCAATTCACAATCTTATGCTTTACTCAAAGCATATGAGGTTTTAAATGATGAAAAAATTCTGGCAAGCGCTCTTTTCGAATTGAATAACTTTTATGATCTGTTAATTAAGAAAAATTTTATAAGTTACTTCAAAGTAAAAAAATCTTGCACCCAAATTAAAACTGTTGAGTCAAAGCAATTTTCACAAATAGCCTATAACATTAGACCGATAGTGTTTGCACTACTGGAGGCTTACAATATTACGTTAGATTCGAGTTATGCTATTAAAGCTGGAAAGGTAGCGCAATGGTTTGTTGGCAGAAATCCGGCGCGTGAAGTCATGTATAATCCTAATACTGGAATATTTTATGACGGCATTGAGAATGAAAATTTGATTAATAAAAATTCCGGCGCTGAATCTACTATCGAGGGCTTATTATCTTTACTAAGAATTTCACTCAATCCAATTGCATTAATGGAGTTTGAAAATTTTGATTAAGCAGTTTTTTGAATTTGGAAATGTTTTTGTGTACACCCGGGAAGAGTGATCTTAAATAAAACAATTGGCAAATTGTGATTAACATTCATGAACTAAATAAGAATTGGTTATTTTCATTAGCAAAGTCTTCATCTTCTATTGACGCTTTTGAAAATAAAAAAATTAAATCCGGACAGCAATTTAACGCAACTGTCCCGGGTACAATTCATACAGACTTGCTAAACAATAAACTTATAGATGATCCATTCTTCTCAGATAACGAACTGAAGTTAGGATGGATTTCCGAATGTGATTGGGTGTATCAAACCAAATTTGATTTTAATGGCGATATAAACAGCAGCGTTGATCTTGTTTTCGATGGATTGGATACAATTTGTGAAATCTATTTAAATAAAATAAAGCTCGGTAATACTGACAATATGTTTTTAACGTATTCATACAACGTTAAAGGCATATTGAAGTCAACGGATAATTCGTTAGAAGTTATTATAAAATCTCCCGTCCGACATGCTGCTAAAAAGGAAAACAAATTTGGTAAACTTCCCGTCGCCCTTAATTCAAGCAGAGTTCATATAAGGAAAGCACAATACTCATTCGGTTGGGATTGGGGACCTTCTTTTCCAACTTCGGGTATTTGGCGTAAAGTATTTCTGCGCGAAGGATCAAATTCAAAAATCCAAAGCTTGGTTTTCAAAACTAAAAAACTTGGTAGAAATTATGCTGATGTGGAAGTTATCGTTAGAGTTGAAACACACTCTTCAAAAAACATTTCACTCCTTGCATCTCTTTCAGACGGAGACAGCGTTTATGAAAAGAAAGTCAAAGTTCAGAGTTCAAAAGAGTACCGGTTAGTTTTTAAAATTAAAGATCCAAAATTGTGGTGGTGCAATGGCGAAGGTGATCAGAATTTGTATTTATTGCAGGCTAAAATAACTGATGATAGAAATGCGATACTTGATGAAGTACAAAAAAACATTGGAATCAGAACAATTGAACTAATCTTAAAAGACAAAAAAGAACCAACCTTCAGATTTCGAATAAACGGCAAATACATTTTTAGCAAGGGAGTGAACTGGATTCCCGCCGATTCATTTCTTCCACGAGTAACCGCAAAGAAATATTCTGATTTGCTTTCGTTAGCAAAAAATGCCAATGTAAATATGGTTAGAGTGTGGGGAGGCGGCATTTATGAGAATGATGAATTTTATAATTTATGCGATGAACTTGGTTTACTTGTCTGGCAGGATTTCATGTTTGCGTGCGGCGCTTACCCGGAGAACCATAAATTCATTAATAGTGTAAGTGAGGAAATAACTCAAAATGTTTTAAGACTTCAGCACCACGCCTGCCTTGCCATTTGGTGCGGTAACAATGAAAACGAATGGATATGGTTTCAAGGGCAAAAAACATCCTATAAAAAAATGCCCGGGTATAAAATATTTCACAGCATCATCCCGAAGATTTTAGAAAAAATTGATCCCGAACGCCCTTACTGGCAGTCCTCTCCCTTTGGAAATGATGATGATCCAAATTCATTTAACAGCGGAAATACGCATCAGTGGAAAATTTGGAGTATGTGGACAGACTATACTAATGTGAAAAACGATCGAAGTTTATTTGTTACCGAATTCGGTTTTCAAGGATCGGCTAATAAAAATACTTTTGAAAAATATTTGCCGTCCAAGAGTAGAAACATAAGTGATAGAATATTTGAACACCATAATAAACAAGTTGAAGGACCGGAAAGAATAATTAAATTCTTAAGCAGCCATCTACCGATCATTAAAGAGTGGAATGACTATTTGTATTTAACACAATTGAATCAAGCATTCGCGTTGAAAACCTGTCTTGAATATTGGCGCACTAATGGAAGAACGAACGGCAGTATTATCTGGCAGTTAAATGATTGTTATCCCGTTACAAGTTGGTCCCTCATTGATTCTGATATTCAACCAAAATTAGCTTACTACTTTGTAAAGAATGCATTCGCTCCTTTCTTACTTTATTTTAAAGATGACGGAAGTAAAATCAAAGTAATTCTTCTTAATCAAAACAAAAACAAAATTAAAGGAAGATTGAGA
>JBAZGP010000560.1:0-2615 GCA_041652835.1 Lutibacter sp.
CTATATTCCATAGCATTACACCACCGACCACCACCGTTAAATTATCACTTGTCAATTTATAAGTGATTTTTTCGTGATAATCAGCATGTTTTTTAATTGTCTCAAGATAGATTACATTTTTTAAAGATTTTTTATAGTATAAATATGGTTTGTTATTCAAAATTACAGCATATTTATAGTTTAATTTTTTGATTTTTTCGTCAAGTTCTTTATATAAGTTGTTATCCATTATTAACCGCCTGTTAAGATAATAGTACCATGAAATAAGAGTTTCATTAGAACGTGTGTTCTATAACTTTTATTCTGTTAAGTAGTTCTGTTATTCTGTTATATCACGGCCAATTAATGTTAAGTTCTGGCTTAATGAGCTTCTCACTTCATTATCAGAATCCCATAATACTTTAACAGTTGTTTTTTTAATTTGAGGGTAATATTTTGAAGATTGTATAGTTCCAACGTCAAAACAAATGTCTTCAGTATATGCGTTAATTGATTTTAAAAACGCATGAGAGTATTGTACACGATCTCCAACTTGAAAATTTTTATTAATTTGTTCTGGCTTCATTTTATACACTCCAATTTTTTAATTTCACTTTCGCGTTTGTAATTCAATTGTACTATGCTGTTAATTGAATTACAAGAGTCAAAGTAAAATTAATTTAGTTCAATTTTCGTTAAAAATTCAATCCTTTTTTCTTTATTTTTTCGTGCAATTTTCAAATTAAACTTTTTTAATTGTCTGGTATCCATCATCCATTTTTTGTTAATAACTTTACACATTTTAACCTCGCTGTTATATAGATTACCGGATTGTAATCTTATTCGATTATATCATGCTGTTAAGGAATGATATAATCTGATAATGTTATAATCTAGTAAAGTTCCGAATTAATAACCTCAGATTGTATAGCTATTGATTCCTGATTAAAAAACCGTTTTAAGTATATCGCATATTTTTTTAACGGTTTGGTCATCTAAAAAAAGCAATTCAATTCTCAAGGTTTTTTCAAGTGTTATAATCCCGTCATGATGTTTGTAAAACCCTTGGGCCTCAAATATTGTACCACCTTCGCAGTAATCGGTTAAAATGTTTTGTGTTATTTTGTATGCCTCGATAGTTCCGATTTTTTGGGTTTTGGTTTTTTGGTCATTTAATCCTAAGTAAAGAGTATGTTTTTTAATTTGATCAGTCATAATGTTTTTTCCTTTTTTGTAATGTTTTTTAATCTAGAATAATTTTACCACTTTAAAATCAAATTACAACCACTTAACCTTAAAAAATCTCAATTTAAACCTTAAAATTTATTTTTAAAATCAATCTCAAAATTTAATTCTAATACCAAAATTACAACCAACATTTTTTAAGAATATATGTTCTATATGTATACACTTTCTTTAAGGTTGAGATTGTTTTGTGTTGTTTTTATGTCATGGTTTTTCTTAAGATTATGAATTATTGATTTTTTTGTTTTAAGAATGTCACTAGAACGATTTTAAACGATTTTATGGTGATAAAGGATTATTTATACATAACGGCATACTAAGTGCCTTAAAACGTCTCCCAGGTGCCTTAAATAGGGTATAAAGTGTTTAGTGGGGATTCTACTATATAATACAATTTGAATTATTAGAATTCTTAAAAAATGTTTAAAATAGGATTTTTTAAGGTTAATCTATTGACAAGTTTAAAATAATGACTATAATTATATTTAATAAAGTAATTAATCATTCAACGAAAGGTTAATAAAATGACTCCCAAAAAATATGATTATCGAATTCTAGCTTTAAAATGGGGATTGAATGCAAAAAATCAAGAATTTGTATGCTATCTTACAAAGCAAGAATTAAAGATACAAATGGAAGCTTTAAAGCTTGCCGGATATGATAGCGTTATATCTTACAAATTGAGTTTATAAAGGATGTAAAAAATGTTAACTAAAATGACTCCATCCGAAGCTACACAATTTAACCGTTTCAGCATATACAATGCCTTAACCGTTGCGAATTCTTTACCTTGTGGTTGTATTCCATATCAGGATGTATTCACTTTCAATAGATGGAAAGCTCAAGGGTTTATAGTTAAAAAGGGTGAACACGGTATTAAAATTCCTGTAATTGGAAGTAGTGTTAAACACGATGATCAAACCGGTCAGGATGTAGTAAGAAAATATACAACTAATAGTGCAGTATTTTGTCGCCACCAGGTTAAAAAATTGGAAGTGAAATAGATTAGTAAAATCATCTATTTTTTAAAATTATTCGGGTATTTCAATTGTCTATAATGAGATTGGAATACCCTATTCTTAACAAAAGTTGGATGGTAGAATAGGGTTAGTAATTTGACAATTTATTCTATTAATGGTATATTTAATTCATAAGAGACACATAACTAATTCAAATGGAGATGATACAATGACTAGAAAATCAGAAGTTGAAATTAAAGAATATGCAAAAGAAAACAGCAAAACTATTGTTATTCGTTCATACAATAACAGCGGATCAATTGACACTGTAAGAAAATCAACTAAAAAAGAATCCGCTATTATTGAAGCGGTTTTGTTTGGTGCATTGGTTGCAATAAATAACGGCTCTGATATTCAATCATGCAAGGATAC
>JBAZGP010000561.1:0-2614 GCA_041652835.1 Lutibacter sp.
TTAAGAAAAGCTATTAGCGTTTTCAAATATGGGTTAGATTATGTATCAAAAGAATTATTAACGGGAATTAAAGCATTAGAAATCAATATTGTACATTTTTTGTCATGTACTTAAATTTTTATCAATTAATTGCAATTTGTTTTTTACTTCGTAATTATTTAAAAAAGGACATAATTAATGGATCCTTTGATTCTTCGAATTCTGCAAGCTTTCCTTCGGCATAAACTTGACCATCATGCAGCATAATAATCCGGTCGGCGGTAAGGCGCACACAAGCAATATCATGCGTGATAATGATGGAAGAAGTCTTATATTTTTCCTGAATAGAATTGATTAAATTGCTTATTTCATCTGAGGTTACCGGATCGAGCCCTGTAGTTGGTTCATCATACAACATAATTTTCGGATCTAAAATAATGGATCTGGCCAAACTTATTCGTTTGCGCATTCCGCCCGAAAGTTCGGAAGGCATTTTGTTTAATGCCTCTGGAAGTCCAACATTTTCAAGCACTTCATTTATTTTAGCGGCTATTTCCTGCTCATTTAAATTTCTTTTAATTCTACGTAGCGGAAATTCCAAATTTTGTTTCACATCCATAGAATCATATAAAGCGCCACTTTGGAATAGAAAACCGATTTTTTTTCTTAATTCATTTAAATTTTTGCCCTTCAAATTTTCCGCATTTTCGCCAAACATTTTTACTGTACCGCCATCTGGATTCAATAAACGGACAATACATTTTATGAGTACTGATTTTCCCGATCCAGATTTGCCAAGAACGATAAGATTTTCGCCGTTAAAAAGTTTTAAAGAAACATCTTTTAACACTTCCATTTTTCCAAATCTCTTTTTGAGGTGGCTAATTTCTAACATTGGTTCAGAAGTTACTTTTTCTTCTGGAATATTGGCTAAATTGGTTAATTCTGTATTTTTCATAGCATCATATCTGTTATTTGTACTGCTATCATATCCACAATAATGATAAGCAAAGAAGATAAAACCACTGCTTGATTCGCTGCTTTTCCTACACTTTCAGTGCCTCTTCCGGCAGTGAATCCTTTATAGCAACCCACAATGCCAATCACCGCCCCAAAAAAGAAAGTTTTTATCAGTGCAGGAAAGAAATCTAAAAATTCGATAGATTTAAATGCCTGAAAAATATATAAAACAAGGCTTACATCTCCTTTAATGTTTATGCCAATCCAGCTTCCCACAAAGCCAAAAGCATCAGCAAACAACACCAAAATTGGCAACATTAGGGTAGCCGCAAGTACGCGCGTTACCACAAGGTACCTCATTGGATTGGTGGCGGAAACTTCCATAGCATCAATTTGTTCTGAAACTTTCATGGAACCCAATTCGGCGCCCATACCTGAACCAATTTTCCCTGCACAAATCAATGCGGTAATGATTGGGCCAATTTCTCTAATTAATGATATGGCCACCATTCCCGGCAGCATAGTTACCGCACCAAATTTGGCCATTGCAGGTCTGGATTGAATGGTCAACACAAGCCCCATAATGGTTCCGGTAATAATAATAAGTGGTAACGATTTGTTTCCTATCTCGTAACACTGGCGCAAAAACTCCTTAAATTCGAAATTTCGTGAAAAGGTTTCTTTAAAGGTTTGTTTTATAAAAAGAGACAAATCTCCAACTTCCGTTAAAAAAGAATTTGCTTTTTCTTTTTTATCAAATGCGTTTTCACTTAGTTTAATGGAATGTTTGGTTGCCAAACTTTTTACCCTAATTATAGTATTTGATTTTTTCATACTTTCTTTTTTAAATGATGCTAAGGGTTTAGATTATAATCCGAATGTTTAACTGGAATTAAAATCTATGATTCGGGCACTTGTATTTTTTACTGATTATTCAAAATAACCAGTTTGTAAATGTAAGTTCATTCATCCCTTAAACTGTTACATAACTATTTTAAAAAGTTACATGATTCACATATTGTAAAGTTGTTTTGTGCTTTTGAAGAAAAGGGGTTCAAAGGAAGAATTTTAAATTCGTTAATTTTTTGTGGAATTAATGAAATGTGGAATATGTGTAAAACCAATGGACAGAAGCAACAAATGAAAAGGGATTGTTTCAGGATTCAATGGTGAAAAGTTTTTTTAGGAAAAAAAGCAAAAAAAAGGCAGTCTTTTTGGACTGCCTTTTTTAAATTAAAATTGTTATTAATTATTTTTAGAGCCTTCTTTCATCCAATCAAGAATCTTGTTAATCTCAACAGTTGAAATACTTGTTCCTCCAGGATGGCCACCGATCAATTTTTTGTATATTTTACTTGATGCATAACTTGTAGGGTCTACATAACCTCCATTAACAAGGTTTGTATAGTAAGTAGATGCAACTGTTGAAGTTGTCCATGGGTGTGTATGACATTGATTACATTTACTAAGTGTTGGCATTACATCATTTGCAAATGACAATCCAGTTACAACAGGCGCAAGGGTTGTGAAACTCCACATCTTTGAAGTAGCAATTGCATTTCCTGCTAAATCTTTAGCTCCTGTGGTAACAGTTGCAGTATAAACCAAACCACCAGTAAGATCATTAGTTGGATTGAAAGTAGCGGTAGTACCTGAATAAGAAACTGTTCCTGCC
>JBAZGP010000562.1:0-2609 GCA_041652835.1 Lutibacter sp.
ATGGAACTAAAACACTAAAATTCTACGCTTTCAACTTTACCTCAGAAAGTTATTACTCTTGGCTTTCAATAAATCCAGCGCCAACAACAGCAGTAATAATAAATAATTATCTATATTTTGAAAATAACACTTGTTTTACTTATGATACAATAACCGCAGGAGGAACATCATATACTAGCGCACTAAGGCACGCAGGATACTCAAGAGGCGACATAAGCATATACGGAGAATATCTCGCTGATTCATCTTGTACGAGCTTTAAATCAATATATTTCAGAACAACAGCACAAAACGCCAGCAATCCAGGACTTTTCCTAATCGACCAGCCGGAAGTTCATATTGAAGAATCAACAAGCAACCTTAACCTACGCATTTTTGATTGCTCAACACAAAATACTTTTATTTTTTTATGCGATGATTATTGGATGACTAATAATTGCGTTAATGTATCAACCAGTAATGTTCTTCCAATACCCGCAAAAGTAATCGTTGATGGAAAAACATATACCGCAACAAGCCAAGGATATACTCAAATATTAGGAATTGCAGAAGGAACCTATTCTATAAATATCTCATACGGAAACGTAAGCAATTATATCGTGGCCGCAACAAATAATTCTAATGCGTATCGCGATGTGTGTTTTTTTAGCAGTGGAGCACCAACACTTCCTTCAAACAATAATGAATTTGCAGATAAAATCCTCGCTTTTTTCGCAAAGTTTGGAGTTACTTCCTCCGCATCAAAACTTTTAATTGCAGCCTTAATAATAATCATTGTAAGCATAATAATTGTTACTTCAATTCCAGCAGTATCTTTCGTAATAGTGATTCTTTTGGATATTTTTATGGTGGTTGTTTTTACTGCAATAGGATTCATTCCAGTTTGGGCTATTGTTTTAATTGCGATTCTTGCGCTTGCTTTAGTTTTACCAAAATTAATTGGCGGACAGGGGTAAGATATAGAAGATGTCTAATGCTGGTTTAATATGGGGAGTGCTTGTTTTTTATTCAGTTTTATTTTTAATACTTGGTAGTTTGGGAATTTCTTCAAGTATTGGAAATGTCGTTCCTCCTACTCTTCCTGCTAATCCTAGTGCTCATAATTATATTGATTATGGCTGGTCTGGTATCGGATTTTTTTTTAGTGCTTTAACTTTTTCAGTTGCTGGTTTACCAGGTTGGATGACTCTTATTATTTTTACTCCCTTGACTCTTATGATTTTATGGGTTTTAATTGAATTAATTATAAGTGTAGTTAGTGCGGTGCTCCCATGAATAAGAATCGTTTTTTTTTGTTTGGTTTTTTGATGTTATTTTGTTTTGCTGTAGTTCCGTCTGTTTTTGCTTGGGATGTTTTTCTTGTTGATAATTCTGGTTATGGTGCTGTTTTGTCTGCGCCTTGTTTTAGTTGCAGCCAAACTTACAGAGTGTGTAATGATAATTTAATTAGCAGTAAGAGTTTAAGTGCGGGTAATTTGGCTTTTAATGTGTATGATTCCAAAGTTTTCGCTGTAAAAGATTCAGTGCCTTTACAATTTAGTATGCTGAAAAATAGGGTTGATCTTGTTGAGTTTTCTGAGTTTGTTGGGTATAAGGAATTTTGCAGTAATGTTTCTGGGAAAGAGAGCTTGAATGAAAGTAAAGAATTGAACAAAAGCATTTCTTCTTGTTATAACGAGAGTGTTTATAAGAATGTTCTCAAGAATATAAGCGTTGATTATTGGGAGAAAAGCGATATTAAGGATTTAACGATTACTTTGGAAAAGAGTAAGTGTGTGGATATTAAGGTTGAGGGAAATATTAAGCTTGGTGAGGCTAAGGATGTTGTTTTGCAGTTGGATGATTTGGAGTATAAGAGCTGGGCGTGGTGGAATGCTAGTTTTAATTCTTCGCAGGTAATTATTCTTTCAAATGTTTCAGCCAATATTTCTGTTTATCAATATAATTTAGTGATTCCAAAATCTGCGAATATGAACAGCAACTTTTCTGATTTGCGATTTTTAACGCCAGATAATAGCACCGAATTGTCTTATAAAATGCAGGAATACAACAGTACACATGCGATTGTATCGCTTAATTTGAGCATTTTTAACGGAACTGTTGCATATATGTATTATGGAAATCCAAGTGCAATTTCTCAATCATCAAACGCTGCAGACCCAACAAGCGCTCATCTAAAAACTAATGCTTGCACATCAGTAGGTACTTGCACTTTTACTGGCGATTTGGGAATGAAGATTTTTAGCATTTATAATCAGAAAATTTTGAATATTGAAAAATTCCCAAATACTCTTGGAGGAAATAATGCGACTAATTGCTTAATTTACGCCTCAGATTTCACTACTTTATTGTATAATGGAACGATAACAATAAACGATAATTGTCCAGTTGATTATAATTTAGCTGCTGGAACAAGTTATTATGTAACATTTGTCCGATACGGAAGCAGTTGGGTTTTCGCTGATAGAAGTCCAGGAGGATTACCAGTTATTAATACATATATAAACTGGACTGCTGGACGATATAGAGCAGGAACTGATGATAATAGATTATTGGGTGTTAAATCTGTAAGAACTCAACTATTGCCTATCCCAACATTAACCTTTGGA
>JBAZGP010000563.1:0-2600 GCA_041652835.1 Lutibacter sp.
TTATAGGAGGCATAGATTTAGAAGAAGATTTATTGCTACTGCTACTACTCTTTTTTGCAGGAACATCAGACAATTCAAAATCAAATATAACTACGTTTAAATAGTTTTTATATTTTCCATCATCTTGCTTCTTACTAAGATTATTAATTTTTCCAGATTTGATAGTGATTCTATCCTTTTCACTAGTTTCTAAAACCTTAGTATGAGCATCGCCTACAAATGTAGCAAACCAATTTGAATTTTCATATTCGCCTGATTGTTTATTCTTTTCTGAAGTACCAATACGCACTTTGGCATATTTGCCTTTATCTTCCCAATCCCAAATTGTTGCATATGCATCCCTGATTAAAAACATTTAAATTATATTTCTCCTTCATTTTCAAATTTACAATTAAATCTTTGTCCACAAATTACATCACACCAAAATACATCTTCATGTTTGATAAATTCAACAGTCTCGTAAATTTTTTGAATTTCATCAAGCAACATTTGTTTACATTTTTCAAAATCATTTTTATCAAATTTTATAATGTAAACATCATTTTCTTTGACTAATTCAAGCACTAAAAATTCTGGGTATTTGCCGTATTTATCAAAATATGGAACACAATAAATATACAATTGTTTGAATTCCGCCAAATCAATAAAACGTCCATCTTCCATTGTTTTAATATTTGGATTATCTTTAGGTTTTCGTTTATATGCTTTCCCTTTTTTAGTTTTGTAATCTCTAATAGAATTTATTGTTTCAACATCAATTTTGCCAGTAAAATTATACTCTCCTATTTTGAACTTATATTCGCATTCTGAACATAAAATTTCATAATCTGGTTCTTCAAAATTACTAAAAAATTCATAGCCCTTATTATAATAACTTTCACTAATTACATCAGTAACGCTTTCAGTTACTTTTTGATTATAAAATGCTTCATATTGTTCTAAAAGTTCAAAAGTGAAAAGTTTGCCCTTATTGAATTGTTCCAATAATTCATGTATAAAACTGCCATATTGTCCAAAAAATGAATCTTTACCTTTCATTCCTTGAATATATTGGAGATAAAAACAATAAGGACAAGTTGAAAATGTTTCTATTCTAGAAAATGACCATTCAAATCCATCTAATAGAAAATGATTATTTTGCAAGAGTTTCTAATTCTTTATAAATTGCTCTGGCAACTTTTATATCTGTAACTTTATTGAAATTCTCTACTGGTTTATCATTGATGATGTTATGTTTCTTAATAGCTTCAGAAATTAGATTGCGATCTATACCTGTATCTTTAAGAGAATCAACAAGTCCTTTAATCTTAGCTTTTGCATTTATTAACGGATCATCTTCTGTTTCTTCTACTTTTGGCTTTTTAACAGGTTCAATATCGCTAGTATTCGCCCATTTAATTAAATTAATACCATCTTGTTCTGTTAACTTCATTGTTGGTTTGTTTTCAAACAAATGTGTATTGTCTTTAAATGATTCTGCACAGTTTGTCTTTTGGTCTAGTGAGAATGTGCAAGTAAATTCATATTCAAAATCTTTACCTTGTTTTGCACCAACACCCAATTTAACAGGATGTGTTTTCCCGTTTGCATCAGTTTCAACAAGATATTGGTCTTCGCCACGCATTGTTGCAATAATTGTTAAATTAGAATCAACTAATAAATCCATTAAACGTCTATGACGTGGACTTACATTTTTCCATCCAGTTTGGAAAGTGCCACCGATTTTAGTAACAATATCAAGGCATCCACCAGTTCCAGCCCATTCTTTTGATAACGAGTCAATGATTAGAATTACATATACATTTTTTTCTTTGCTATATTCTTCTGCATATGCAATTAAATCATAATACATTTCTGGTTCATGTGGTGGTTCTAGTTCAGTTATTTTATAATTAAATTCATTTGCATAATATTTGCCACGACTACCTTCATTATTTGCTAACCAAATTTCACATTTCCTTTTTAAATTAGTTTCTACTTCTTGTTTCATACCAGTAGCTAAACGCAATGACGTGAAAGTTTTTCCTCCACCAGAAGGACTAAAAATACCTATTTTTGGATAAACTTTTATCCTTTGGGCTTGTTCAACATTAAATTGTCTCGCCATTAAAATTTCCTTTCGAATTTGTAAATTTGCTTTAAATAGATTTAAAGTGTATCTTAATTATACCATATTAGTATCGGTTTTGTCAAGGAATTTCGTTCTTAAAGTGTATTTTTCACATTCTTTTTGACACTGAATTTCGCTATCATCTTCTATGCAATATAATCTTAAATTTGTATGCTTTACGCCATGTTTGTCAATAGTTATTTCAAACTTACTATCACCTGCATCAATTGGATACCATTTACATCCAGTGTCGCATTTCATCTAAGCCACCTCACTTTTTATAATTCCCAAATTAATAAGTCTTTGAATGTAGGCTTTAACCTCAAACCAATTATTTACTCTTGAATTGTGACTATATTTTAAATTCCAATTACGGGAATATAAAATACCGTGTTTAAATGTTTTTTTATTATTATAGTTATCATCTATAATCCAATCTGCTTTAAAAAGTGTTTTATTTGGATGAACACAATATCTGTTTTTTATATCA
>JBAZGP010000564.1:0-2599 GCA_041652835.1 Lutibacter sp.
TCCGGGAACTTAATCAGGCAATACATGACTGGTACGATTCTTTTGAAAAGGGGAAACCAGACGATGGTAAATACAATCTATACCCAAAGAATTAACAGGCCGGGGCCATTTTACCCAGCAGCATTGCCGAACAACATGTATTTGATAAAAAAATCGGAGGGTGGAAATGAAAGACTTTAAATTAATATTTGACAGAAGCGCGCTGGAATTAAAAATTATATTGGAAAATGAAACGCTTATTGTAGGGGATTTTATTCAATCTGGTGACGAGTATGAAACAGTTTTAAAACCAGATGGACAAATAAAGCTATTAAAGAAAATTGCCAACAACTTTAACCGCATATCAACAGATTAAATCGGAGGGTGAAAATGAAACACAAATTTACGATTGAAGAATTAAAAAAGATGAGTGACGATGAGATTATTAGGATTTTGGTTAATGAACGCCGGAATGATTTATCAAATCCGTACACACCTTTTGCTGATAGGCTTAAAAAAATAGCAAGTGAGCTAGATAATCGCATTATGAAGGGCAATTACAGACAATAGTTTCATAAGTTCGCCTTTCTTAAGTCTTCTACTCTCGGCTGTCTATTATTATTGTTATTATACATACTACCTGGAAATGATTCTTTCACTGTTTGTTTCTCATTTCTATCCCTGTCGTGGACAAGATATATGAGATTCGGTAACTTGCGTTGTTCTGGCACATCTAAGAATCTTTGAGCTTTAATCAATAAATCATCTTTTACCTGTTCCTTAAAATATGGATCATCTTTAAACGAACATTTTTCTAAATTTTTTCTACTAAAATAATCAATATCCCTGATTCGATCACCAAAACTTTCAAAGGAAACTTTTAAAGTAAGGTCAAGTGATTCGGCTATTCTACGCAATATTTTAATACTCCAAGAGGAGTAGTTTACGTTTTCCATAGCAGAAATTCTTGGCTGCAACATTCCCGCTGCTTTAGCTAAGTCTGCTTGAGTCCAAGAACGTTGTTCTCTTAAAACTTTGATTTGAGTCGCAATGCTCATATCTAAAAAATCATCGACATAGCCATGCCGATATTCTTTATCGTGGAATGATTGCTTAAGGTCTCTTGTTAAATCGTTCATGTTTACACCTACATTGAGTATGCAACCTTAAATCGTCTCTGTTTTTATCAGCGATTTCTGGTGCATTCCTTGGAAGATATTTTCTGTCTTTTTCGGTTGCTCCAAATAAAAAAGTAAATTCGCTTTGAAAATCAACAACACCGCGACAAAGCATTGGGCAAAGAGTTACTGGTTTCCCTTTTGCAACTAAGTGCATTATATGTTTATATCCTCGCACATTGTGCAACAATCCCGGCGGCAAAAGATTTGGTTCAGCTCTTTCAAGAATATCAATTCTATTATCTAATTTCCCGCGATCCCTAGACTGCATTGGCATATTATCTGCCCATGCCTGCATAACATTATATCCATTAGAGTCTTTGTAGTCAAATAGATTTATCATAAATTTATTATAATTTGCACAGAAAACTGATTGACTAAATATAATAATTTTATTATATTACTGACATATGTTGAAAATTAAAGATTTTATTACCACAAATTTCATTAAAAAAATATAAAAAGATTAAAATATACTTGACATGCTTGAGCTGGTCAAGTATATTAGCCTCAAGATTAATTTGAGGTGAGGACGATGAATAAACTAAGCACAGAAAAAAGAACACAGATTCTAAGCTGTCTTGTAGAAGGTAACTCACTTCGTGCCACTGCGAGAATGTGTGATGTTGCTTTTAATACCGTCCTTAAATTCATACCGGAAATAGGCGAGGCATGTGACAAATACCAAGATAAAGCTTTTCGTAACCTCAAATGTAAGACAATCCAGTGTGATGAAATATGGACATTCTGCTACGCCAAAGAAAAGAATGTGCCGAAGGATAAAAAAGATATTTTTGGTTATGGTGATGTATGGACATGGGTAGCTCTTGACGCTGACACAAAACTTGTCCCCTCGTTTATGGTGGGCAATCGTGACGCCAAAACCGCAAAGATTTTTTTATAGGTTGTTTCTTTAACATCTGCATACGTTGATTGTTTATCGGCTGCGATTGTTTTTCCATCCCATGCGATGATGCTCATAATTGTTTACCTTTCCGTTTTTGTTTCTTGTGCGTGTTCGCCGTCATCGACCGCTGCCATGTGCCTAAGTGGGTGTTTACCTTCGATAAATTCAACCATTGCGAAATTGGCTGCATCAACCAGATATTCAAGATTGCCTGTTTGCGAGTATAAATCAACCCTGCGTTTTATTGATTCAACCCTGTTGTATTTTGGTTGGTTTTGTGGCGATAGGCGACCATAGCGAAAAGCACCCATCATCAATCTATTTCTCATCAATTGCTCAAAATTATTACTCCATTCCGTTTTCTCTAACTCACCGTATGTTGTTGTTTTTAGCGCTGTGTTGACCTCTGTCATATTACAAGCCCACCTCCATAAATTATCAATAAATAGCTCTCTCATTGTTCACCTGTTATAACTAATCAAATCGTGGATGTTAAAATAAACCGGAATTCCTAGGTTATCGGCCAACAAAACCT
>JBAZGP010000565.1:0-2593 GCA_041652835.1 Lutibacter sp.
AATTTGAACTAAAACAAATGCACAAACAATCAATAAAAATTTGTAACGGCGGAAAAATCTCTGGTTCTTATGTCGCACAAATCTTATAAAAACTCGTTGTAATTAATGGTAGATTTCAGAACTGAAATCTTAATCTTGGTATTTTAAGATTAAAAAAGTAGATTTCCTAAGTCACGTGCCGAATGATTTTAAAGTTAAATTGGTCAGATTTTAGCACCAAATCGCAAAAAAGAACTACGAAAATGGAAAAAATCAACAAAGCAAAATGATTTTAGCACAAAAACTGATTTTGAGTAATAAAACGCAGGATTTTAATATTGGAATGAAAAAATAAATAAGACAAATTGAAACTAAAAAGCCAAATTTAAGATTTTAATAATCTCAGGATTTAATATTGGAATGAAATAAATTGAAACGGAAACGGAAAAAGTAAAAATAAGATAAACTAAAACTTTAAAGGCCGATTTAAGATTTTAACAATAATCTTAGAATTGAAAATTGGATTGAAAAAGTTAATAATAAAAATTGAAATAATTAGAAAAATTCAAGGATTTAAGAACCAAAACAAAATAGATTTCAACAAAATAGATTAATTTTAACTCAAAACCACTAATTACAACACCTCATAAAATTTATGCTTAAATTTGAACTAAATCAAAAGTACAAACAATCAATAAAAATTTGTTACGTACGAAAAACCTCAGGTTCTTATGTCGCACAAATCTTATAAAAACTCGTTGTGCAACATTAAAGAAAAACAAAACCTAATGAGAAAATTAACCATAATATTGATATTTTTTTCAATCAATCTCTTTGCTCAAAATGGAAATTTTGAGAAGTGGCAAGAATTAGTGAAAAAGGATATCAATCTGCAACCTGAATATGGAAACGCGGAAAAAAACGAAAATCAAATAAAATCCGACAATGACTTTATTGATGAAATTCTCAAACATTATGACAATAAACAGGATGCAAGCAAAAAAATGACGGAATTGGGATTTCAATATTTGTATGAACGTGGAGATTTTCAAACTGCAATGAAAAGATTTAATCAAGCATACTTATTAGAACCAAAAAACACGGACATTTATTACGGATATGGGACAATTTATTTTAATCTTGGCGCAATGGAAAAAGCAAGAGAACAATTCGACAAAGGACTTTTAATAAATCCAAACCATTCAAAAATGCTGACTGATTACGGAACAACTTATTTAGGAGATTACTATAATACAGTCAATTCGAACCCTGAAAAAGCTAAAGAAAGTCTAAATTATGCAATAAGATATCTCGAAAAATCCTATTCTCTCGATAAAAAAGACTCGAATTCGATTTATAAACTTTCGATTATAAATATGTATTTGGGAAATTGCGACAAAGCAAATCAATATTTGAAGAAAGCGGATAAAATGAAAAACCCAAATATAACAAAGGAATTTAAAGCCGAACTAAAACAAAAATGCGGATAAAAAACGTTGCACAACACCTCATAAAATTTATGCTTAAATTTGAACTAAAACAAATGTACAAACAGTCAATAAAAATTTGTTACGTACGAAAAACCTCAGGTTCTTAGGTCGCACAAATCTTATAAAAACACGTTGCACTTAATGGCGGATTTCAAAACTGAAATCCTAATTTGAGTTTTACGAGTTTAAAAAGTTAGATTGTCTGAGTCACGTGCCGAATGATTTTAAAATTGAATCGGTCAGATTTTAGCACCGAATCGGAAAAACGAACAATGAAAATGAAAAAACTCGGCAGAGCAATATAATTTTAGCGCAATGGCGGATTTTGAGCAATGAAACGCAGGATTTTAATGTTGGAACGGAAAAAAGAAAATAAGACAATTTGAAACTAAAAAGACAAATTCCAGATTTTAATAATAATCTCAGAATTGAAAGTTGAAACGAGAAATCAAATTGGAACGGAAAAATAAATAAGAAAATTTAAAACTAAAAAGACAAATTCCAGATTTGACAATTATAGCGGATTTGAAAATTGGAGCGGATTGAATTTCAACAAAATAGATTAATTTTAACTCAAAACCACTAAGTGCAACACCTCATAAAATTTATGCTTAAATTTGAACTAAAACAAATACACAAACAATCAATAAAAATTTGTTACGTACGAAAAACCTCGGGTTCTTATGTCGCACAAATCTTATAAAAACTCGTTGTAACACATACGACAGAAAATTCGAACCTCTAAAAAAATCAAATTAAAATTTTGAAAATAGTAACTTTTAAGTTACCTTTGTCTGAATGGAAAAAGTCAGAGAAGTAATTGCGTACAAAAATCATTTCGAGGATTTCTTGCTTGCCCAACCGATTAAGGTACAAGACAAGATTTATAAAGTTATTGAAATAATCGAAACGTACGAAAGAATTCCTACGACTTATCTAAAAGTAATAATAGGAACTAAAGGACTTTATGAAGCCCGAATTAAATTGGGTTCTAATATTTGGCGTGTATTTTGCTTTTTTGATAAGGGAAAACTTGTAATTCTACTGAACGGATTTACAAAAAAAACACAAAAAACACCGAAAAAGGAAATTGACAAAGCCATTAATCTAATGAATTCATATTA
>JBAZGP010000566.1:0-2593 GCA_041652835.1 Lutibacter sp.
CACCTTGGGAATGAGCGTTCCTTCCTTTTTTGCAGCTATTTTATTCGCATGGTTTTTTGGGTTTGTGCTGCACAAGTACACCAATTTAAATATGACGGGCAGTTTGTATGAAGTTGACGATTTTGGAGAAAATAGTTATATTCAATGGAAAAATTTAATATTGCCGGCAATTGTATTAGGGATTAGGCCTTTGGCGGTAGTTGTTCAGTTGATGCGGAATTCATTATTGGAAGTTTTAAGTCAAGATTATATTCGAACTGCACGCGCAAAAGGACTTTCAACTTATAAAATTATAAAAACACATGCGTTAAAAAACTCGTTGAATCCAGTTGTCACTGCAGTTTCGGGATGGTTTGCCTCCATGCTGGCTGGCGCGGTATTTGTGGAATATATTTTTAATTGGAATGGTTTGGGAAAGGAAATTGTTAACGCGCTAAACACGCTGGATTTACCAATTATTATGGGTAGTGTTTTGGTGATTGCTACTATGTTTATCATTATTAATATTTTGGTGGATATCAGTTACGGAATGTTGGATCCTAAAATAAGGTTGAAATAAAAGGCAGTACGAAAACGAATTCGCACAATAGTGAATTGAATTTTTTAAAGGAATTTAATAATGAGTAATTTTGTAAGTATCAATAAAAGAGAATAAAAACACACAAAAATATGAGAGCAAAAATAGTAGCAGGTAACTGGAAAATGAACAATGATTTGGATGAATCTAAATTATTGGTTAAAAAAATCGCTAAAAGTATCAGAAAACAACCATTAAAAAACACAAGAGTTATTGTTGCACCAACTTATGTAAGTTTGCAGAAAGTGGCAAGTAAAACCAAAGGAACAAAAGTTGAGGTGGCGGCACAGAACATGCATTATGAAAAAAGCGGTGCTTTTACCGGTGAAATTTCAGCAGCAATGTTAAAATCTGTTGGCGTTCATATCGTAATTTTAGGACATTCAGAACGCAGGGAATATTTTGGAGAAACAGACGCACTATTGGCTAAAAAAGTAGATACAGCCTTGTCTAACAAGATGGAAATAATTTTTTGTTTCGGTGAAGTTTTAGCCGACAGAAAAGCAGGAAATCATTTTAAAGTTGTAGAAAGTCAGATTAAAAATGGTTTGTTTCATTTAGAGGCTGGGTCATGGAAAAATATAATATTGGCTTATGAACCAGTTTGGGCAATTGGAACAGGTGAAACAGCTTCTCCGGAACAAGCTCAGGAAATGCATGCTTTTATCAGAAAAATTGTTGCCGACAAATACGGTAAAAATGTTGCAGAAGAGGTTTCCATTTTATACGGTGGAAGCGTAAAACCTTCCAATGCACAGGAAATTTTTTCAAAACCTGATGTAGATGGCGGTTTAATTGGTGGTGCAGCCTTGAATAAAGACGATTTTAAAGCGATAATTGATGCAATTTAATGGATAATATTTATATATCGTACACTTTCAAAGTGAGTCCGAATGAACCGGGAACTGAAATTTTAATTGCTGAATTGGGTGAAGTTGGTTTTGAAAGTTTTGTTGAAAATGAAGATGGTGTGGAAGCTTTCATTCAAAAAACAGATTGGAATGAGCATATTTTGGATGATATCTATGTGCTGAATTCTAAAGAGTTTGAAATTTCTTATGAAATGCAGGAAATTGAACAAACGAACTGGAATATTGAATGGGAAAAAAACTTTAATCCGATTCAGGTTGATGGCTTGGTGAGTATCAGAGCGCCATTTCATGAGAATCCAAACTTAAAGTACGATATTGTTATTGAGCCAAAAATGAGTTTTGGAACAGGGCATCATGAAACTACGCATATGATGATCCAACATTTATTGGACTTGGATGTTGCCGGAAAAAAGGTATTAGATATGGGTTGCGGAACAGGAATTTTGGCAATATTTGCTGAAATGAAAGGGGCAAATCCAATTGATGCCATTGATATTGACAATTGGTGCTATCAAAATTCTTTGGAAAATGTAGAACGCAATAACTGTAAACACATTACTGTTTTTGAAGATGATGCTTCTTTGTTGAAAAATAAAAAATACGATGTGATTATTGCTAACATTAACAGGAATATTTTAATGAATGATATGCATGTTTATGCAAACTGTTTGAACAGCAACGGCGTTATTTTACTAAGCGGTTTTTATAAAGATGACATCCCTGTTATAGATGCAGAAGTTTCGAAATATGGATTAAAACTCAATAAGCAAATTGAACGAAATACCTGGGTTTCTTTGAAGTATGTAAAATAATGATTAATTTTGGGGTATGACAACGAAAAGAAAAATACAAGAAGAAGTTGATGTTCTTGAAAAGGAAGTCAACCAACATGAGATTGTTTTATTCAATGATGATGTCAACACATTTGATTTTGTGATTGATTGTTTAATTGAAATCTGTGACCATACGGCAGAACAAGCAGAACAATGTGCTTTGTTAGTTCATTATAAAGGAAAATGTGCGGTAAAAACAGGAGAATATAACGAATTGAAACCGCGTTGTACACAACTTTTAACCAGAGGATTGTCGGCTGAAATAATATAATCACTTCAGTTATTTCAAGAATTTAGAATAATAAATCAAT
>JBAZGP010000567.1:0-2593 GCA_041652835.1 Lutibacter sp.
ATAGGCTTATATGTTATGTTATATTGTTAATAACAAACTTACATTATTTCGGGGAATTAACTCAGAGGATTAATGCCTTACGATACCCAATAAATCCTTGCAACACTTACTATAAGCCAATCCTATAAATCTCAAATTTCATAACTGCATTAAAATTACGATAATTTTACGACAATTATTGTTTTGCCAACCTTCTTTTTGTAAAATCTATTACATTACTTTCCTGATTTTTCTTTTCCTTTTCTTTCATAGTTTCGTCAAGTTCCTTGTATGCAATTTCAATTTTATCTGCAACAGTTACCGTATCAGTAATCATTAATCCGTAAATATCCAGTGTTGTGGTTGACTGGTCGTGTCCCAGTGCTTCCTGTAATTCCGACAGGCTTATTTTGCCTTTTGAGAGATATACGAATGTATGCCGGAACATATGCGGGGTTACCTTGAAACCAAAATTGCGTTTTGTAAGTAAATGATTGAAGCTTAAAGGCTGAAGTGGTTTACCTTCGATCGATACAAATATGGTATCGACAGCTTTGTATATTGCGGGGTTATGTTCCTTTTGGAGTTGATTTTTCCATCCCGATAAATAAGATACGGCATGATCCGTCAATGGCACATAGTGATATTCATTGTCTTTGGGAGTGTCTATCCCGTAAATGGTTTGATTCTGTTCTATCTTGATACACTTATCCTTGAAATCAACATTAGACCATTTGACCGCCAAAAGTTCACCCCTCCGTAGTCCTGTGGCAAGCATGAATAAAATCGCATACAGCCATCTTGACGATGAAAACTTTTTAATGATGGCTGCCAATTCTTCAATTTGAAATGTTTTTCGGGATGGGGTTTTGCCTTTAGGCAGTTTAGTGTCCCGTGTAGGATTGAAGTCGACAAGTTGCTCATCTTCATTTGCTGAAATAAATGCGACACTCAAAGCCTTGCGGACATTCTTTATTAAGGAAGGGGAATATCCGGCATTAATAAGGTCAGTTATCATCTTTTGAACATCTGCTTTAGAAACATGCCTTAATTGGATGTTTTTCATATATTTTTTAATATATTTTTCATAGGCATACTTATAGTTATTATATGTGGAAGGTTTTTTATATAACTTGACGTATACTTCAAGCCAATTTTCGATCCATTCAAAAAGTTTCGTTTTGTTCTTATTTATGCCGATATTTGTAAGTCTTTTTATTTTCCTTCTTAATTCCGATAAGTCCATATCTGATTCATAACGCACTGAACCGTCTATCATTTGTTTCCATTCGTAACGATTATCATCTCTCTTATAGATATTGCCCATGCCGTTTGGGTTTCGGGTTTTTGCCATAAATCATTCCTCTTTATCATCGCATAAATAATCAAGTGATACGCCGAATATTTCCTTGTATTTTATTAAAACTGATAATGTAGGTTCGTGAATGTCATTTTCATATTTACTGATTTGACCATTTGAATCGCCAATTTTTTCAGCAAGCATTCTTGTAGTCATGTTATTGTTTTCTCTTAATCTTCTTGCTTTATTGCCAAAAGTACTCATTTTCTTACTCCTTCGCTGGTTTGTTTACTAAACAAAGTATATAATAAATTTTTATAAAATGCAATAAATTGTTGTTGACAATGTGTAAAATCAATAGTATCATTATGTTAGTTGGTTCGTAAACGAAACTAAATAATAATACTGGAGGCTTAAAATGTACCCAGAACTTATCAAATTAATGGCAATCGAAAACATGAAACACAAGCAATTAGGTAAAATCTTAGGAATATCTCAACAAGCAACTTCCAAAAAATTAAAAGGCGAAACAGATTTCAAGAGAAAAGAAATGCAAATAATAAAGGAACATTTCAGAGCGAAATATCCTGATATTACAATGGATCAGATTTTTACAAAGGATATTTTTTTACATGGCTGATTCGTAAACGAAACATTAAAGGAGGTAGGAAAATGACTAAATACTTCTTAATTACAGATGAAAATGAAAATGGTGATTCTTTTAGTGAAGTTATTGAAGGCAATACTCCCGAACAAGCATTTGAAAACTGGTTTTTAAATGATATACAAGGTGCCAAATGGGAAGATTTGGAGTTTGGTGGTTATTTCCCTTTACGAGATTCATTCAATAGCATTACTTTGTATCCCATAACTGGCGAGAAAATTGAAATAGATTATCAAGCATTTATAGACAAACACGACAAAAGAACAGAAGAAGAAAAAGACCCCGAATACAATAATTACATAAGGTTGAAAAATAAGTTTTCAAAATGATGGAGGGATAACCAATGACAACTCTTTCAGAGCTTGACCGACAAATACTCGACCATATACGCCATACGTTCGGATTCGTGAAGTCGTATCAACTTGAACAGCTATTAGGCATAAGCGGTAAAGAAGTGCGGAGGTCCATTAACACATTGCGGAGATTGTCTTATGGCGTATGTTCATCGCAAAAGGGCTATTATTACTCAACGAATGAACATGACATAGAAAATACTATACATAACCTTAGTTGCCGTGTTGTAGGTATAAATGCTGCAATGGAGGGGCTTGCAAAGATAGGAGGGGGTTGCCGTGTATGACATCACAGCG
>JBAZGP010000568.1:0-2591 GCA_041652835.1 Lutibacter sp.
ATCCAACAACTATTACTTTTCCGTTATTATATTGCGCCCAAGCATCGTATTTCGTTCCTGCGCTTATCCAATGATGAAGAGCAGAAAAGGTAGCACCTTCATTAGTAGATTTTTCCAGCATACCGTAAGCTCCGCCTACAAAAATTCTACTTCCGCTGACATCCAATGAATAATGTGTAGATGTCCATGGAACAAGTGTGTCATATGGTAGCAGAGTCCAGTTTGCACCGTTGTCTACAGTTTTATAAATTCCGTATGAATCACCGGCTACATAAAAAGCAGGTGTCATTTGACCCTGACGATTTACAGCAACGTCATCGAGGTAACCGCCGTTACCGTCTGTATTTTTATGACGGAAAGCAATATAAATACTCTGTCCAGCAAAAGCATTTAAGCTAGCTGCAACTCTTGTCCATGTATAAGGAGCTAAAGATGAATTTATGGCTAAAATTGTTGTAGTAAAACTTGATAAGCTTGAATCCGTAGTTGATACTTTAATAATTAACGAATCCGGTGGATAAGCTGAACTGAAATTATTCTTCCACCAAAATGCAAGTGAATCACCAGTTGCAATTGTCCATTTGGGTGTTATTAACCAATCTTCACCACCTGATGTTTCATAAGTAATATATGCACTTGCTGTACCTGAATGATATTGGTCTGTAGCTCTTACCCAGGTTGATGTACCAAGTACATTGACTGCCTGCCACCCTGTCGGAGGGAATGTAGTGCTTTCAAAACCTTCTGAATAAGGAGTTGAAGGAGAAGATGAAGTAACTTTCGATGACAACTCATATTTCGTAGTTGTTGTAGGTGTTGTTACAGATGTCCAGTTTAAACCGCCATTTGAAGTAAACTTAGCATTTCCTGATGAACCGCAAACCATACCCGTATTAGCATTAATGAAATTTGCATCATAAACAGTATATGACGAACCTGTATATGATGTCGCCCAGGTTGTTCCACCATCAGTTGTTACCCGGACATTTCCCACAGTAGTAGGTGCAAAAATATTATTTGCATCAACTGCATAAATATTATAGATAGTGGTTGTAATCCCAGTTGTTAAAGCTGTCCAGGTCAGCCCTGCATCAGTCGTCTTTAATACAGTTCCTGATGCACCACCGATGAAACCTACCGTACTACTAACAAAATGTAAACCATATAAAGCACTGGTTGTCGGTGAGGCAATTGAATCCCAGTTAAGACCACCATTTGTAGTTCTGGCAATCCATCCGCTCGAACCGCATACTAATCCAGTATTTAGATTAAAGAACCATCCGCTGTAAAGAATTCTTCCCTGTCCATAATATGACGGCTGCCATCCTCCGGCATTAGTATATATGGACCAGGATGCTCCGGCATTGGATGATTTCATAAATGTTCCGGCATAACCACAGGCATACCAGTTTGTCGAATCCATCATTTTTACCCAGCGTAAAGTATTACCTTGCGGTCCCGGGTGCATCCATTTCCAATCTTGATTAATTTGAGCATCAAGATTCAAAGCAAAAACCATAAGTATCGAAACAAAAAACACAGTTGAGATTTTTCTCATAACGTTTCTCCTATTCGTCCCTAACTTCCATTAAGTCTCTTTGTTATTTAAAAACTTAAAAGCTGTTCTCAGGACAAAATATTTTTAAGGTTTTTAAAAATTAAATTCTTTTATGTTACATATCGCACCTGTTACATTGAAATATGCAACTTTTCAAAAACGTAAACAATTTTTAACATATAATCCATATAGTTTTTTCGCCCTATTAATATTTTTTACATATCCAAAAATATGCAGTAAAAACTACGATATAATTAATTTTTTTAAATTTCAATTCTCATTTTGACAAATTCTTTCTCAATTTGAGTCATAATATTTTTAAAGCTCTGTTTTTCAAGTAAAAAGAACCATCTTTATAAGGCATAAATATTGCAGATAATAATGTACGGAGAGGAAATTAAATATTTCCAAAGTAGTATAATGGAATCTAAAAAAATAATACCAAAAGAAAGAAAATCACTGCTACTACTAACAATAATTGCAATTACGTTTTTCATTTCAAATTATACTTTTTCTCAATGGCAAAATATCGGCACTGTAAGCGAACTGGGAAACTGGCCATCAATATTTACGCTTGACCAAAGTACAATTTATGTAGTCGGAGGAGTTACAGGTCCCGTAATCTGGCGTTCAACAAACGGAGGATTAAACTTTACTCAACTTCCAACAAACGGTCTACCATTAGCTTCTTCAAATCGTTTTCTTACTTGCGTTTGGGCAACAGATGTCGATGAAATTTATGTCGGAGACGGAGCAACAACGGGTAATGGACTTGTCAAAAACGCAAAAATATATAAGACCACAAACGGTGGAACAAACTGGATAACAATTCTAAATTCAGGAACAAATGTCTATGGATTTATAAATGGGATAGTATTTTCGCGTACAAATACAACATTAGGCATTGCAAATAGTGACCCGAACAGTGAAACAGAAAAATTTAAAAATTGGAAAATCGCAAACGGGGGTACTAACTGGACATTATTCGAGGCTGATGCTCCAAATTCATGCGGTGCTCAGAATTCTGTTTTTT
>JBAZGP010000569.1:0-2590 GCA_041652835.1 Lutibacter sp.
GAACGTGATATTTCTGATCGGAGCTATTTTGATATTGATGGCCTCAATTTGGGCTTCGATAAAGCTTTTTAAGATTGGGGTATTTTGGGGGATGATTAGTTAACGGTGAGTATATGAAAGTAGCTTTCGAAGTGGAGATATATTTAAAAATTAATGACCATATTCCCGATGTCGGGGAAAAGGTAACGGTTTGGCTATGTTGCGTAGCCTTTTAGATTGAAATTATAAACTTTAAAAATATACTAAAATGAGTAAAGAAAACGAAACTTCGACAACCGACAAGGCTATGCAATATGAGCCCGTGTTATGCACCGTTATTATTACACAGAATGACTTTGATATGTTAAAAATTATTAGAGGCTACTTTGGTAAAAACGATGTGACAGGATTAGAACACATGGCTTATGCAGTGCTTGACAGGATTATTAAACGACACGAAAACCCTAATGGTGCATAACGAATGGTGCTATATGTCAGGTTTGCCTTGCAGAAATTATCAAGTTACAACAAACTTAATGGCAAACTTGCATATAGCACGTGTTAGCAACAGTACGGTAAAATAGCAGAAATGATGATACGAAGCACAAATACTTTTTTTCTTTAATTTTTTAGGGTGGGTTTTTAATTATTAATTTTATGGAGTTAAATAAAATATATCACGATGATTGGATGAATAATAAACTTGCTGATAAATCGGTGCAGTTGATTATTGCAGACCCACCATATTACAAAGTAAAAGGAGATTTTGACTTTATATGGAAAACCTTTGATGATTACCTTGCTGATGTGAAACGCTGGGCAATAGAATGTAAAAGAGTTTTAGCAGATAATGGAACACTTTATTGGTATGGTGATGCTAAAAATATTGCTTATGCTCAAATCATATTTGATAAGCATTTTAATCTATTGAATAGTTTAGTATGGGAAAACACAAACGACCATAAGCAACAAATACGATTTAATACTGATTTGAGAACCTTTGCACCACTTACTGAAAGGTTGCTGATGTATAGCAATGAAACATACAACTTGACACAATGCGTTTACCTTATTCGTGATTATATCCGTGATGAAATTACAAAGGCAAAAGGTAAAATAGTATTGAAGGAAGTAAATGAGGCTTTGGGAACTGCAACAAATGGCGGTGGAGTTGCTTCGGCTTGTTTAAGTTTAGACAAAGCAGAACCAACAATGCTGACTAAAGAAATGTATGAAAAGTTGCAAAAGTGGTGCTATCCTTATTTACGCAAGGAATATGAAGTGCTACGCAAGGAATATGAAGTGCTACGAAGACCATTTAACAATGAACGCTTTTATGGTGATGTGATTAGAATACCAAACTATGAAACTGGAAACCACGAACACGACACGCCAAAACCCGAAAAGCTAACAAGGGAAATAATTTTAATAAGTAGCAGACCAAACGACCTTATTTTAGTTCCTTTTGCTGGAAGTGGAACAGAGTGTGCAATGGCTGTAAAAGAAAACAGAAATTTTATAGGATTTGAAATAAACGAAAAACACGTAAATTATGGCAACAAAAGAACAGATATTATTAAATGCCAACCTTCTTTATTTTTTCAACAAATTTGAAAAATTTGAAGTGCGGTGGCAAAAATTAAAGAAAAAAAGAGTGAACCGACAAAACTATCTACGAAGCACGAATGTAGTATTGTTGCTAACTACCGTGTAAGCTTACTAAAGGTAACTATATACGCCCAAAGTGGTATAAATTGACTACTTTTGATAAATAAATTAAACGACATGAAAAGAATACAACGCAAGAGAACCAAAGGTTTTGAACTGCCTCCGAACACGGTATGTATAAACAGGCCGACAAAATGGGGGAATCCGTTTAAATTAACCCCAGATGGTTATATAATGTGCTATACTACTAATAGGGGTATATTAGATCCGTGGATTTATTGGAGTTATGGAGGTGATTTTTGTTTACAGGATATAATTTATCTTTATGAACAATGGATAACAGGGAATATAAAACGTGATTATCTTCCACAACCTCCCGATTTAACCGAATTGATCGGAGTCGATTATCTGGCCTGTTTTTGCAGAGAGGGTGAACCGTGCCACGGCGATGTGCTTATAAAATTGGTGGAAAAATTAAAATAAACGACATGAAAGCAATAAAAGCATTTGCAGAAAAAAAGGAAAATGGAATATACAACGCATATATTATATTTCACGATAAAACAAGGCAAGAAGTAGATGAAAGTATTATTTCGGCCATTTGGTGGGATTGGATTAAGTACCCGAATACCAGGAAGACTAAAGACGAAAACGGATATACATTATTCGTGTATCGTGAATTGCGAAATTATGAAGAAATAGTAGAAGAAGGGAAAATAATAGATTCGTTATTATGAAACGTAAACCAAAGGAACCAGACCATTTTTGCCGTGATTGTGTTCACGCCAAAGACCATCATAACGTATCATTCTGCACAGGAAAAAACATAATGGCAAAATGTGATATTATCGGATACGATGTATTATTGAACCAAAGGGCTTGCGGGGAATTTGAAAATAAATTTTAATCTTAAATACAAAGGTTATATATTTGTAAAATAATA
>JBAZGP010000570.1:0-2586 GCA_041652835.1 Lutibacter sp.
GGGTGGGCGATGTTCGGCGGCATCGTCGCCCAGGCGCCCGCGTTCGGCGGCGAGATCTGGACGTCCGGCGGCATCGGCACGCTCGCCAAGAAGGGCGCGGCCAAGCTCGCCCGCGAGGGTCTCGAGGAGGGCGGCGAGAAGCTCATGCGCGGCGCGATCCGCAACTTCGCGCTCAAGTACGCGAAGAGCCACGCCGACAACGTCGCGGCGTCCGTCGGCGTCAAGCTCGCCCGCGAGGGAGCGGAGTCGCTGGTGGCCAAGTCCGCCCCGACCGCGATCGCGAAGCTCGCCGACGGCGCGGCGGACAAGGCCGTGCTGGCCGGGTTCGGCGGGATACGCGACGGCGTGGTCGCCGCTGCGCGGCGCAAAGTCCTCGCCGAGGGCGGGTCCGAGGCGGCCGCCAAGCTCGCGGGCGATCTGGCCGAGAAGCGCGCGGCGAAGGCGTTCGTGGAAGAGATGGGCATGCTCGGGGCCGGGCGCGCGCGGAAGTTCGCCCGCTTCGCCAACGACTCGCTTGTCCGCTCCGTGTGGGACACGCTCGACCCGGAGGAAGAGCTCGCCAAGATCACCGGGCTCGGCTCGGGGCTCAAGGCTGCGTCGAAGTTCCTCTACCGCGGCGCGTACCACGGGGCCGGGCTTCTCGCCGTGGACGAAGTCGCGCACGCCCTCGCGGCTCCGGCCTTCGGCGTCGACCGCATCGTCACGCCCTCCGAGCTGTCGCTGACCGCGTCCGGCGTGCTGCGGGGTGACCAGGCTCTGGTGGAGAACGCCCGCATGCTGTCGCTCGGCATGCGCTGGGCGGAGTATTTCTCGGAGATGTCCGGCGACGCGTTTACCGCCCTTGGAAGCGGCGCCGCCCGCGGGGCCACGAGGCTCGGGCAGGCCGCCATCGGCGGCACGGCCGCGGGCAACCTGGCGTCGCAGGTGGTCCGGGCGCCCGGCAAGCTGCGCTCGTTCATGAGCCGCAGCGTCGAGGAGCTGCGCGCCGGCGCGCGGCTGCGCGGCGAGATGCTCGAGGAGTTCACCGGGGCGCAGGTGCGCGGGGCGGTCAAGAGTCTCGACGACATGGCCCGCGACACGGTGCTCGCCGAGAGCGGCGGGAAGCTGGCGGGCGAAGCTCTCGAGAAGGCCGTCAAGGCCAAGCGGCTCGCAATCGACAAGGCGCTGCGCATCCCCGCGTACGCCCGCATCGCGGCGAACGTGATGAACAAGACGGGCATCGGCCCGAAGGAGTTTTCCGACTTCATCTCCAAAACCGGGTACCACGGCGTCGTGGAGGAGATGAACGAGGAGGGGTTCAACAGTTTTGTCCAGGGGCTGTTCGGCCTCGACGACCACCCGTCCCGGAAGTTCCTCGATCGCCTGGCCCATGCCGGAAGCTCCTACGTGGCCCAGATGCACCCCGGCGGCAACGAGGGGTTCTGGCCGCAGGTGTTCGCGTTCGCACTTCCCGCCGTGGCCCGCCACGCGCTGGTGTCGACGCAGACGCACCTGCTTCTCGGCCCCAAGGGCGAGGCCGCCGAAGTGGCCCGCATCGACGAGATGATGCAGATGCTGCGCGGGAACGCCGTCGTATCTTCGAGAGTGAAGATCGACGAGGACCGGTCCCTGTCAGTCGCGACGCCCTCCCCGATCGTCGGCGCGGTCGCGGACAAGGACGCCGCCATCAACCGCGTCGAGAGCATCCTCCACCCCGTCGGCCCGGTGGCCATCGACAAGGACGGGCGCATCGCCCCGGAAGCCGTGGTCGCCACGATGGAGAGAGCCGTCCCGAAGTACGCCGATCTCGGGCGGCGCATCGGCCGCGCCCATTCCGGGGCCGTGTCGCCCTGGCGCCGCACAGCGGCGACGGTGGCCAACGTGCTGGCCGGGCTCACGAGCGGCCGCATTTCGCTTTCCAACAGCCCGCTGGCCGGAACGGTCGACCGGTTCGACCCGGACCTGGGCGGGTTCATGCGGCACCTCGGCGTCGAGTACGCCGCCATGGTCGAAGCGCAGAAGCTCAGGCTTCAGCAGCCCAATAGAAACGTCGATCTCGACAAGCTGCAGGAGACCGCGGAGCGCGATATCGCCGGGGCGTACAGCGACCGGGTCGAGGATCTCGTGGCCGAGCGCATGCGCACGCGCGGCGTCGTCTACGTCACGCAGCGCGCCCGTGACGCCGCCGTCGACAATATCGCCAGGGAGCGGAAGCTCGCTCCCGACCAGCTCACGCCCGAGAAGCGGGCGGAGCTGGACGCCGATTTCGTAAACGAGATTCGCGACGTGGCCGCCGGCAAGGTGCGGGTGACGCCGGAGGAGGCGCGGGAGAAGGCCCTGCTGCGGCTGGGCGCAGCCAATGTGGCGAACCCGACGGCCGAACAAGTGGACCAGGCCATGGCCGACTACGTCGCGGAACGCCAGAAGCACGCCGCCGACACCGGCTTGACGTACCACCGCTCCGAAGGCGGGTGGCTCTACTCGTACAGCCTCGGCGGCGCCGCGCACGCGGACGACTCCGCGACCCGCAAGGAGGCATACCAGCATCTCGCGGAGCGCCGCGTCGAACTCGAGAAGCGCATCGGCCACGACCTCGACCGCGGCGGG
>JBAZGP010000571.1:0-2583 GCA_041652835.1 Lutibacter sp.
AAGTGGAGGTAAAAATAAATTAATCGCAACTATAATTTTTGATTATGATAAAAATGAAGTTAGAATAGTTCGAGAAGATGAAAAGAAGCAAAGCTAAAATGGACGAAAATTTTGACAAGCAATTTATCGCAAAGGAATATCGTGAATTTGTGGATTTAGCCAATGAACTTACAAATAAAGAACTTCCGACATCACTTAATAACGTGAATAAACGAGAAGATAAAATTACAAGGCATATTTGTAATATGCTCGAAATGTATTCAATAAGATTTGGTGATTATGATGAACGCCTTAGAATTGTAGAATATATTGAAAGAAATTTAATTTCGGCAACGGAAGATGCTAACGAAACTTGGATAAGATTAAGAAGAGAAATTTTATCTGGTGGATATAAGGACTTGAACGATGAACGATAAAGACTTGCAGCAAATTTTAAACGTAAAGTGGAAAGATTCAAAGGCATTGGATTTGGGGCAAAAAATTGTAACAATAATCGGGCGTGGCAGAGCTTTACAAAAGTCGGATGCTTATATAATGAAAGATATTATGGAACTTTTTGCCGTTGAAGGATATGGCAAAATGGTAGATAAACCAATAACTAAAATTTTACTTGAATATAATGATGTTACAAAACAAGATGGTAATTTATTACTGAATTATGAAAAGGTTTTTGAACCGATAAAAGTTGAGGACGAAAATGAAAAATAGTTTAAGGGAAAAAAATTGCGATAGTTTAAGGGAAAAAATTGCGGCAGAATTTGCAAAATTTCAGGATGACTATCGTAATTTTATTCAAGAACGTAGTGAAATGAATTATTACGAAAGATTTATACAGAAAAAAACTGTGGCTGATTTTTGTTATGAATTACAAAATAAATATGCAGATGAAATCCTGAAACTTTTTACCGCTGAGGGTTATGGTAAAATGATACTCTGTCCATTATTCGGTAATGATTGTGCCGATAAAAATAAATGCGAAGAAAAATACGATTGCGATTATGATAATTTGCCTTGTGATGAAAATGGCGTAATGTTTGAACCGATTAAAGTTGAGGTCAAAAATGGAAAATAAAAAGGTTGATTGTTATAGTTGTGAACATTGTGATGTTTGTCGCTTTAATTATGCCTTGAATAAATTAATAGATACTGAATTTAGAAGTTATTTTGTTATAGACCGTCATAAAGATAATAAAGAATATGGTGATGGAATTTCAAGGATTAGCGATTTACAAAAAGTTTTAGCGGGTGCGTGTTTATTTTTTAAAAAGGGAATAAGCGATGGAAAATAGTTTTGATGCAAAAACACTTCAAGCAAAGTTAGAAAAGTTTGCTGGATTTAAAGAGGTAAGGTTTAAAGAACCACCTTATGAAGTTGCATGGATTGAAGATAAAGACGGTAATATGTTTACGGATGGAGTACCGGATTTAGTAAATTCACTCGATGCTCAATATAAATATTTGTGGCCGATACTTCAATATTGTTATACAGTTTATTCAATAACCTTCGATAATTTATCAGTATTCACAAAAACACAAGTTGAATGTATATTAGTTTCAAGGGATTATGGTACTCAGCGTGGATTTTATGGTGATACACCTATGTTGGCCTTTGCCTTTGCAGTTGAAAAATTGATCGATAAGTTGGAGCAAAATAATGTCGGAAAATAAAATAGGCCATGAAGCATTGAATGAAAAATTATTAAAATTTATTGGGTTTAAATACGTTGAAAAACCATTACCAAAAGGCCGTACTTGGAAAGATTGGTATATAGAAAATTATCCAGCGGGAAATCCTAATGGAAAATGTTTTGTTAAACCTGATGTTGTAAATTCACTTGATTTGCAACATCGTTGGATTTATCCTAAACTTGCGGAATTAAACTATGAAATCACAAAGCATTTGCATCCGAATGATACTGAGGGAAATTGGCGGATAACATTATTCGCATTAAAAAGTCCTTTTAAAGATGCAGAGGCATCAGATGAAAATGAAGCGGTTGCCTTCGCTTTGGCGTGTGAAAAATTGATTGATGAATTGGAGGAAAAATAATGTGGGCTGTTGGTTTTATAATTGGTTTTATGTGCGCTTCCATATTAAATTGCATATTAAGGTGGCATAAAGGGCAATATCTAAAGTTTATTTATAGCGATGGTTCATGGGTAAGTGGAATAAGAAGATGGAGTTTTACATGGAAAGAAACATACGGAACGCATCATATAATAGTCGGGGATGGAAGTGAGGAATTTAAAAAATTGGTAGGTAAAAGAATTGCAGTTCCAATTAATTCTTGTAAATATATTTTGTTAGAGTTGGAGAAAAAGTAAATGTCTAAGTCTTTAAAAACTAAAGCAGAAATCAAGGAACTCTGTGATATTTTACAGTCCGGCATTTCAATAATACCGAATGAAAAGTCTAAGACTTTAAAAATCACAGTGAATGATACGATTAATTTTAGTAGAAAGTCAGAGCCGGGACTTTTAGTTTTTATTCCCGATGCTGCAAACGTGTGGCAAAAATGGTTAGGGGAATTTCACGCAAAGTTGCAGGGGAAAAATGAAAAATAAAAACATAAAAATATCGCA
>JBAZGP010000572.1:0-2581 GCA_041652835.1 Lutibacter sp.
ATCCTCAATTTACCCAAACATCTGCTGGTGTTTTTGAAATTACACAAACACTAAGCGCAAACGATGAATTTAAATTCGTTCCTGTTGCTGGAAGTTGGGGTGATGACTTCGGTGAAAGCAAAGTTTCAAAAAGAGTTCTTGAACAAAATGATGAGAATAATTTGAAAGTTACTGCTGGCGGTAGCTATAAGATTACTGTAGACTTCAATAATGGAAATATTTCTGTTGTAAGTTTATAATATCATTAAAAGACTGTTCTTTAAATAAGAACAGTCTTTTATAAATTTATATTGAAAAAAGCCAGAAAGTCCTTCTGGCTTTTTAATATTGCAAATAAATATAAGCAAATGAAATTTAAATCAATAATAGTACTTTTTCTATTTTCCGTTTTTTCATACTCTCAAGTCACCACCAATCCTGCATTGCCAACAGCAAATAGCGCAGTTACCATTACATTTGATGCCACGGGAACTCCCTTAGCAGGTTACACTGGTGATGTTTACGCACATACGGGCGTAACAGTAAATGACACTCAATGGTCAAATGTTATAGGAGCTTGGGGAAATAATACCACACAACCAAAACTTACCAGATCAACTTCAAATGCCAATTTATATACTTTACTTATTACACCAACCGTTTACAGTTTTTACAATGTTGCTACAACTGCAACTATAACTGAGTTTAATTTTGTTTTTAGAGCTTCAACGGGCTCACCACAATCTGCAGATATCTTCATTCCAATTTATGCAGCAGGCTTAAACATTGCATTTACAAACCCTACAGATCAAAGTGCTTTTAACTTAAATAGCACCATCACCATTTCGGCAGAAGCTTCAATTGCCTCCAATTTAGAACTTTTTGTTGATGGCGTTTCAATAAAAACAGCAAACAATGCCACTACAATTTCCACTTCTTATCTTTTAGCCATAGCAGGAAATCACACGCTTAAAACGGTTGCTACAAATGGTACCGAAGTAAAAGAAACCACCATAAATATCTATGTAAAAACACCTACGGTAACTGCAATAAAACCCGCCGGACTTAAATATGGCCTCAATATAAATCCCGACAATTCAGTTACTTTTTTATTGAAAGCACCATTAAAAACTGATGTGCTTTTATTGGGAGATTTCAATAACTGGACTTTAGATGCCTCATACCAAATGAAAAAGGATGGTGAAGATTTTTGGCTTACAATTCCCGGTTTAAACCTAAATACCGAATATGCCTATCAATATTTGATTGATTATAATATTAAAGTGGCTGATCCTTATTCAGAAAAAATATTGGATCCTTGGACGGATCAATACATAAAAGTAGGAAATTATCCCAACTTAAAAGCATTTCCAACTGATTTAACAACTGGTTATGTTTCTACCTTTTTAATTAATGAACCTAAATACACATGGAATGTGACCAATTTCATAAAACCAGCAAAAGACAATTTAATTATTTATGAATTGCTCATTCGTGATTTTACGGAATTTGATTCTTACAATGCAGCGCTTGCACATTTGGATTATCTACAATCTCTTGGCGTAAATGCCATTGAATTGATGCCAATAAATGAGTTTGAAGGCACCGATAGCTGGGGCTACAATCCGGCTTTATATATGGCTTTAGATAAATCTTACGGAACCAAAAATGATTTCAAAAAATTTGTGGATGCCTGTCACCAACGCGGTATTGCCGTACTTGCCGATGTTGTTTTTAACCATTCCTACGGACAATCGCCGCTCCTTCAAATGTATTGGGATAGTGCCAATAATAGACCTGCAGCCGACAATCCTTGGTACAACCAACAAAGTAATTTTGCTAACCCTGATGCACAATGGGGTTATGATTTTAACCATGAATCACCATACACAACTTCTTTCTTCAATGATGTTTTAACCTATTGGCTAACTGAATATAAAATTGATGGATTTCGATTTGATTTTACCAAAGGATTTTCAAATACCCCTTATGGAGTAACAAGTTGGGGTAGTGATTATGATGCAAAACGTATAACAATTTTAAAAAATTATGCAGATCACGTTTGGAATCAAAATTCAACCAACAAACCTTATGTAATTTTTGAACATTTAGCAGACAATTCCGAAGAAACTGTTTTGGCAAATTATGGCATTATGCTTTGGGGAAATATGAATCACAGTTACAATCAAAACACCATGGGTTATAGTTCTGAATCTGATATCTCTTGGATTTCCTACAAACAACGTGGCTGGAACAGTCCAAACTTAGTCGGTTATATGGAAAGTCATGATGAAGAGCGCTTGATGTATAAAAATCTTCAATTCGGAAACAGCAATGCTACCTATAATGTTAAAGATTTAAACACCGCTTTGTCCAGACAAGAGCTGGCAGGAATGTTCCTTTTTACCATTCCTGGTCCAAAAATGATATGGCAATTTGGGGAATTGGGTTATGACATTAGCATTGATGAAAATGGAAGAGTTGGTAGAAAACCAATTCATTGGGATTATTTTGACAATACCAACAGAAAACAAATTTACAATACTTGGGCAACAATGATTGCTTTTAAGAAAAAATATCCAGAGGTGTTTAATACCACTGA
>JBAZGP010000573.1:0-2576 GCA_041652835.1 Lutibacter sp.
CAAGGCATTAAATAATATTATTAATATTTTAACTGCCGCTTCCGGTACGACCGCTTTAATATTCTTGATTATCGGCGGTTATTATTTTATTTTTTCTTTTGGTAACGAAGAAATGGTTACTAAGGGAAAACACACTTTGCTTTATTCCAGTATTGGTCTTATAATAATAATTAGCGCCTATGTAATTGTTAAATACATAATTACACTTTCAGTACAAAACGCAGGGGATTTTGTAAAATGAAAAAAAATAATAAAATATCTAAAATTGTTTTTTTCTCCTTATTTACTTTGTCTATTTTGACAATTTGTTTGGTAAGTTATAAAATTGCCTTAGCAGCGATAAATCCCAGCGCAACTAATCAGATAACCGTTGCTGCACCTAATGCTTTAGGTGGTTCCGTTTTTGGCCAAGATATTCCTGCTGTTATCTCACTCCTTTTTAACATTATAATTTCTGCTTCCGGCGCCATATTTATCATTTTGTTTTTAATCGGTGGTATCCAATACCTTTTTGCTTCGGGTAATGAAGAAGGCACCGGCAAAGCCAAGAAGCTTTTATTAGACGCAGTAATTGGTTTGATTATAGTTTTAAGTTCTTGGGCAATTGGAACTTGGGTGATAAAATCACTTGGCGGTAGCGGTAATGGAAGCGTAAACACAAACGGCGGTAATAATGGTACATTAGTAACGCCAGGGCCAATGCCATCACCAGCAAATCTGGGTGGTACGCCAACTCCTACTTTAACACCTACCAATACGTATACCTTGCCGCCAGAGGATACGAGCACACCCGGACCTTTTGAGGGAAATGTGATATAGAAACATATTAATTTATAATTATTTTTAGGAGGAATTAATGAAAAAAGTATCTAATTTATGGAAAGCGTTTCTTGCTTTATTAGCGGTGGTTTTGCCGACCAAGGCATTGGCTATTGACATCCCGGGCAGTATTACTGGTTTGCCTCAAGGTTTCAATAGTGTTTCCAATATTGTAGGAACAATTTTTACTATTGTTATCGCGGCCTCCGGTATAATTTTTATCATTTTGTTTTTAGTTGGCGGTATCCAATACCTTTCTTCGGCTGGTAATGAAGAAGCGACCGGAAAAGCCAAAAAATTACTTATCGACGCAATTATTGGTTTGGTGATCGTTTTAGCGATCTGGGCATTAGGCAGATGGATTTTAGTACAAGTCGGCTTAGTTTAATATAAATAAGATACAGGAATCTTATTATGAAAAAATTATCTAATTATTTTATTGCTATTCTTGCTTTTGTATTTATTATTTGGCCAACTAAAATTTTTGCCGCTCTAAGCGAGTTGATCCCAAGCAGCGGGGCTAACCCAACGGGAATTAATAATTTTGGCACCTTGCCGGGCATAGTTTCGCTACTTTTTAATATTATAACTTCGGCGTCGGGTTTAATCTTTATTGTTTTATTCTTAGTTGGTGGTATCCAATATTTATTTTCTTCTGGCAATGAAGAAGGCACCGGCAAAGCAAAAAAATTACTCCTAGACTCAGTTATAGGTCTAGTTATTGTACTTTCGGTTTGGGCTATTGGTAGATGGATTATACTCAAAGTATTTGGTGAATAATTATTTTAAATAAAACAAAAAATATTTCAAAGAGATGCGTATTGACGCATCTCTTTGAAATTATGAGCTAAATTACGGTATTAACTATTTATGAATATTTTGCAAGAAAATAGTAAACGAGTCACAAGCAGCATTCCCAAGGATTGTCATTCTGTCAATCAGAGAATTTATTTGTAATCTTAGGGAATCGTTTTCGGCGTTTTTAAGTATTCGGTATACTTGTATATTCAGGTTGTCATTCATGTCTTTATATGCTTCAACTAACAATCTTATTTTGACGTTCTTGTCATTTTCTTGTTTTTCAATAAAATCCTGGAGTTTTTCTTCGATATCCCTAAATTTTCTATTATATTCTTCTTGATATTCTATGGCAGCCTCTGGCGTCATTAGGATTTTACGTCCAGTATTATAGTCGCGCATAGTTTGTTGGTTTTCTTTGCTCAAATCTTTTACTTTGCTTTTTTTAGCTTGTCTTTGCTCTTCAATGAAATGTTCCATCGTCCGCTCGCATTGATTCTTGAAAATGAATGTATTGATATTGTATTGGGTATATTCTTGTTGTATGCTTGATAAAACCGAACCAGCAATTCGTAAATTGCCAGTAATTTCGTTACTGAAAGTTCTTGCTCCTTGAGCAGCAGCATTTATTAGAATGTTGCTATATCCATCGTCCGCTCTAGCTTCTGGCGATCCCATGACAGTTGGGACTATTAAAGACGCAAATAACAAACCCATTAAAACTGCTTTCCTATAGATTTCTTTAGGATTGTTTGCTTTTTCTTTCGTTGTTTTTAAAGATGATTTATGCAGTTCTGCTTCTTGTTCTAGCCTTTCTTTTCGTCTTTCTTTTTTTCCCCGTTCGTCTTTGGTTTCTGGAGATTCGTCTTTATCTTCGAAAATATCAGATTTTTTAATCTCCTCTAGGACTATTGGTTGTCCTTGTTGCTCATGCTTGAGTTCGTTTTGCTCTGGATTGG
>JBAZGP010000574.1:0-2573 GCA_041652835.1 Lutibacter sp.
GATTCCATTATTGAAATACTCTCAATATTGTAGTCAACCTTTCCTTTTGAAAAATCTTCCAATTCAAACTTTGCAATATCAGCAGTTACATCCATTAGAACTTCAATTGGACCTCGGTTAGTAGCAACATCGACTCGTCTTTTTAGCAGCCGATCAAATTTTGTGTCACTATTGTTTTCTTCTTTTTTCATTGTTAAATTTTTAATTGTTAAATATTAATTCATTTTGTAATTCTTTCACTCCAATAACGCTTGTAGGAAAATGATCAAAACTTGTCACCACGGAGGTGTTGAATTCATTCCAATTCTTATTTTGTTTTTCATCTTTTATTCGTTCATTATTATTTGCCGTTCCATAATCCTCTTATGAGAAGTCAAACAAAAAGTGTCATATTTTTTATTCACATTTTTTGTGGATATTTTACAAAGTGACTTATGAAACTTTTTGTTAAATCTGCATAAGTATCAAATCAAAATTTATTAAGGCGCTTACCCAAACTGTCTGTTTTGCTGTTTTTACATCCTTGTGATACTATGTCACATCCTGTTGTTGGATTCCAAACTTTTTCAGTCCATTCGATTTTACTTTCGCTCATATTTTTATATTTTAAATGAAATGCAAATCTCAGGACTCTTTTTAAAGCGTCCTAATCGCTGATTTTCAAAACGTTAGATTAGTTCTTATGTATGTAGAAATTCCGAAAAAACAAAATATTTAAAACACTGTTAATCAGCGTGTTATCAAATTTGAATTTGTTGGAAATTTCTTTCTTAGGAAGCAATCTTTTTTCCACAGGCAAGTTTTCTGGATTTTGGTTAGAATTAACCAAAACGTATTTGTCAAATTGCTGAAAAAATGAGATGTCGCCCATATCAATCATTCATATCATATCTGTCATTTGAACCATTCCGCCTAACGCATCCCGTTATCTGCTACATTCGGTCATTATTGGACAAAATGTTATCAAAGGCAATTAAAAATATGATCGAGCAGCGTTATGAACACGCTATAAGATACCCACGTGATTGTATTGGGTTATCAAATGATGTTTATGCCAAAACCGGAAAGAAAATTAGTAGTTCCACTTTACGAAGGTTGTTTTCTATGTCCACCGATACATGTGTGCCACGCGCATATTCACTTGATGTAATAGCTAATTATTTGGAATACCGCACATTTGATGATCTATTGGATACTTTTTGTGAACGATCTGGAAATAAAGAAACACTAAGCAGAATCGACGCAAAATCACTCGCTATTGGTGAAATTATTAAAGTCGAAGTCAGTAAAAATGTGTTCTTAACAATTAAATTCAATGGTTGTCAGAAATTCACCGTAGTCAATTCCTCTTACGGTTCTATCTCAACGGGCGATGAAATCGAATTTAATCAAGTCAACATTGATTTGCCGTTGTTTCTGGATTGTGTAAAGAAATGTGGAACTAATCAAGGACCAATGGTACTTAGCAGGATTTCCGGTATTCTTTCGATTGAAATTGTAGAAAAATCAACCAAAATTTAAAATATGGGATTATTTAATAAAACCACTACAAACCGATATGTGGAAAAATCAACCAATAAACACGATGTTGAAATAGCTAAAGCCCAGGCAGAAGCATCCAAGTCAGGAGATAGGGTTTACGCAGAAGCTAATATTCAAAAGGAACATGCCGATGATCTTAAGGAACGTCCATGGGCACATGACAACTTGTTTTACTCTCATTATCAGATGATGAAAATTACTTTTCCTAATACTGAAGAGAACATTACAAAAACTGTTGAACGACTTCTTAATGAGAATAAACGCATATTGAATACTTACCAAAAAGTAGATTTGAGCATGGCTGTTGGTCCATTGATTAAATTCATGATATTCGGATGGCTAGGATCATTGACAAAAATCATTCAAGCATTTATCGGTGAACCTCACGTTTGCAAGGAGGCATCTGAAATTATAAATAAAGCTAGTGAAGGGATTTCGAAACTAAACCACTTGAATCCTGATTATAACACCGGGTATCTTGTGCAATTAAAATCAGAAACTGAAGCCCTGGTTGATGATGTAAAACACAAAAATAAGAAAGTATTTACAGTCAAATTGAGCATGGTAGTTATATTCTGGACTGCCTTTGTTATAGCAGCAATTTACCGCCGATGAAAAACTTTTTAACTCGCAACTCAAAATTTATCAAATGGATCGCAATTTCAATAGCTGTATTGGCTTTTGCTACGCGTTTGTATATCGGGGAAACACTAGAAACTAAATCGAGTAGATCAACCGGGGAGACAAGATATGATGGATCCGCTTATAGTTTTGTGCTTATTGCGATAATGTTGATTTCATTAATTGTGTTTGTCGTTGCCTCCTTTAATTCCAAAACGGACCAGACAAAAGAATAAGACATGAAAAGAATAATCTCAATCCTAATGTTAACGGTCGCGACGATCGGTCATACACAGACTCCAACCTTCGGGAGCTTCGGCACACAAAACGACACAGTTTCGGCATTATACAAAAATGGTGCACACTTATACGTTGGTGCAAAAACGCCAACACCAAACAATCGAGTGAGG
>JBAZGP010000575.1:0-2568 GCA_041652835.1 Lutibacter sp.
AATATTTGTCATTCCGACAAAGGAGGAATCGCAACAAACTAGCACAGCATTATGAGATTCCTCGTACCTCGGAAGGACAATAAAATGACATATAAGCTTAACTTAATGACATTGCCCCAAAGGGGGAACAGCGCATTGGGCTTAAAAAAGTTAAAAAGTAAAGTGTTGATGTTTAAAATTGAAAAGACAGTCTTTTCTAATATCTAACTTCTAATATTTAACTTCTCTTTTTCTCTTCTCTTTTTTCTAAATGCTAAATTCTCTTAAAAGCAAATCCTTTACTGGTATAATATTCCAATACTTGTGGCAAAATAAATTTTAGTTTTTCTGCAGCTTTAACGCTGTCGTGAAAGACAACAACACTTCCGTTTTGGATATTTCTAACTACATTTTCCAAACATTTTTCTTTAGAAATTTCAACATCAAAGTCGGCACTTAAAACATCCCACATTACAATTTTATAGCCTTTTTTTCTAATTTGTTTGGCTTGGGAAAGCTTTAGTTTTCCGTAAGGAGGTCTGAAAATTTTTGAGTTTATAGTACTGAGTCCCAAGCCTTCTTCAAAATATTTTTCTGCATCTTCTATATTTTTGAGGTAATCTTCGGTTATTGTTTCCCAACCGTTTAAATGGTTATTGGTGTGATTTCCCACCGAGTGTTTTTCTTCAATAATTCTTTGGAAGAGTTCTCGGTATTTTTCTATATTTTTTCCAATACAGAAAAAAGTGGCTTTCGCTTCGTATTTTTTGAGTTCATTTAAAACCCAGTCTGTAATTCCAGGAGTTGGACCGTCATCAAAAGTAAGGTAAATCACTTTTTCTTTTGCTGAAAAACACCAAATCCAATTGTTAAAAATGAATTTTATAAATCGGGGAGTTTTTATTAAATAGAACTTCATAAGTATAAATATTCTTTTTTAAATATTACTGCTGCGACTTTCAAAAGTTGACCAGTGCAGCAGTAATTTCATTTATTTTTTTTCGTCGGCAATTAAATAATCAAACAGTTTTAAATAACTTACATATTCTTCTTTAAGAGTGTTTGCGTAAGCGGCATTGTCAAAACGAACTGCAGTTTTAACAAGCTGATCGTACATTAATAAACTGCGCTCAATATCACTAAATACGGTTTCAGCGGTTGATGCGTCAAACTGACTGTAATACCTTAAATTTTCCTGTAGAACTATTTTTAATTCCGAAGTTAATTTTCTGGCTTTTTCCTTTTTATTTAAGCCATAATATAAATCTACGTAACCAATAAGCATGCTGTAATGCCCAAATTTATTTACTGGCATTTTTTCTAAGGATAGATCAACAATTTCTTCCGCCTTGTCTAATTTTTTCTCATCCATTAAAGCCCTTGCCAAACGTTCCAGATTGTTGCGATAGGTTACAGAATTTTTTCGTGTTTCAGGATCTAAATAAATATTGTCGTTGTCAATATTTCCCCAATTCCATTTTTTCACATTTTTGTACATCACATCCGTATTTATACGGCCCATTTCAAAGAAATTTCCATCATCAGGTGTTAAAATTGGTACCAGTTTATAGGTCATTCCGTCCAACTGTAAATAATTTTTCAGCCAAATATATTCTTCATCAGCTTGGGCACCGCCCGTAAAGTAAATAGGTTGTTTCCAATTGTTATTGGCCAAAATGTCAAGCATTAAAATTCTTGCTTTTGTAAGTGCACCTTTAAATTCGATGTCGATATAAGGCACTATGAGGGCGGAATCTTTTTGGGCAACAATACCATTTTTTAAAACCATTTCTTTATCTACAGGAATTCTGATTTTATTGGTTGGAAGTATTTTTTCCTTTATTCCGTCGTCATCCAAATCGTAAAAAGTGACATCTTGATCGCTTTCAATCCATTTCATTAAATATTTAATATCCACCACAGAATCTTTCAATTGCGGAATAATTTCTGGAAAATAATAAGCAACATCCAAAGTTCCCCATTTGTATTTGTCGTGAGTAAGTTGCGATGGAATTGGCGCAGCATCATACGTTTTTCGCTTCATTTGATCAATATACCAATCGGTTTGAAAAAGGCTGGTATTGATAAGCTTGATATCGGTTCTGTAATTTTCAACTTCCTGCATGTACCAAAGTGGGAAAGTATCATTATCACCAATGGTAAACAAAATGGCGTTTTCTGCACAAGAATCCAAATAAGCAGTAGCATTTAGGCGCGCAGTATAACGATTGGACCGGTCGTGGTCGTCCCAATTCTGAAATGCCATTAATACAGGAACGGCAACCAAAGTAACCAATGTAATGACAATGGCTACCAAGTTTTCTGAAGCATATTTTTTTAATTTTTCAAAAATAGCCAAAACGCCAAATCCTACCCATATTGCAAAAATGTAAAAGGAGCCTACAACAGCATAATCACGTTCCCGAGGTTCAAATGGTCTTGGATTGGTGTAAAATATAATGGCCAAACCAGTAAAGATGAAAAAGAGAAATAAGACATAAAAATCGTTTTTATCTTTTTTAACATTGTAAAAGAGGCCTATAATTCCCAGTATAAAAGGAAGAAAGTAATAGGTATTTCTACCTTTAT
>JBAZGP010000576.1:0-2554 GCA_041652835.1 Lutibacter sp.
CTCATGTAGCTGCACGCTTACCATCCGTAATACTACTTCTAAATCTTTATCCATCGCTCGTTATTTTTTATGTTATGCAACATACTTATATTAAATTATTAATTTTCAATGTATTACAATACAACTTTTTATCCCTGCATATAGAAATTTTGCGAATTACAAATTAATATAGTGGATAATCAAAAAAAAATGACTATCTTTGTATATTCGCACTGACCCAAAAAACGACTCGTATCCCTAACGGGCATATCACGTGCGAGTAACAATAAGTCACTATAAATCTTATGCTGTACGGTGCTAACAACAGCAATCACAAATATAATCTTAATTATCTATTTTTTTATAAGTATAAAAGCGTAATTTTTAGTACGTATTTATACGTATGTATTTTTGTCGTAAAAACGACATCGTTAATACGTATTTATACTTAGTCAATTTTTTTGACATAAAAAACCCGGACATTTCTGCCCGGGTAAAATAGAATTATGAAAATAGCAAGAATAGACTACTCAACAGCTTCTACAATCTCTTCAATTCCTTCTTTTAGTTTCAGTAGCCCCTCAAGGATTTTTGTTGATCCGGATTTGATTAAAGGATCGTCAAAATCGTAAATCAATACTAAAGCTTCTACAAGCTCAGCAGCTTCATCGCTTTCGAGATCAACGACTTCTTTACCGATTTCATTTATCGAACTGATAAACCGGACTGCTTTACCGGCGTTTTTTAAAACGATTTCGCTTCCTTCGACAAAGGAAATCTTTCCATCGTCCTCTTTCGCTTTTTTTACATCTTGGTAGATTCCAACTCCGTCTTTAATTGACCGTACAAGCTTATCAATGTTTTCTTTTTCCATGTTATTTAAGATTTTTGATTAAAAATTGAATAGCAAATATACTTATTTAAGTTTTGAATAACAAATTTATTTTTTAGCCGTCGTAGCAAGCCCTGCAGCAACTCCTCCAATCCACACCATATATGATCCAGCGGAAACAAGTACGGCAGGGAGCGACACCGGGGCGGTCATTAACGCGGTTCCTACTCCTACGATTATTAGCCCGATCATTCTGATTTTCTTCCAGTAATCCGGTGTTTCGGACGTTACTCTTTCCTTATAAAATTCTTTAATTTGCTTTTTCATTTTTTAAAGTATAATTCAAGTTCTAACTTACGTCTATTCACAAGCCCGTTTAACTTCTTTCCTCCTGCATAAGTCCATTGATTCCACAGTTTTTTTATCCTGATTTCGTTATTAGGGTTTTCTTTAATTGCTGCGTAAAGCTTTGATTTCAAGAATTTTGTAATTCCTATGTTATAAACAAAACTTATAAGTGCATTAAACTGATTTTGATTTAGTTGTAATCCAAGTTCGTCAAGCTCATGAGCAAATCTATCGTTTATTTCAAAATACAATAGCTCTGATGCTTTTTCCTCCGTAATTCTGTCCCCAAGTTTTACCCCTCTTGTGTGCCCGTAACCGATTGTCCACAATCCAGCCGGGCATTTATATGCTTTAGTTTTAAAACCTTCTTGACTTTTTATTAAGTCTATACTGTCTTGCGTTGCAATCATTTCAAAGCTGCTATTATTGTTAATGACGCAGAAATTAAAGCTATCATGCCCCCGAATGCCCATGCTATTCTCTCCCCAATCCTTATTTTTTCATCATGTCTGCTAACACGCCGAACTAATCCTTCTACCCCCGTCTTTTCATCCCCGCATACTGCTAATTCGATACGTTTTATCATATCTTTTAGCTCTTCATATTCCTTCGTCATGTTTTCGAACATTTATTTTACTTCAATTTGTTTTGCAACAGTTATATTTTTTTTCTTTAATTCATCTTCAACAGCTTTCCTTGTGTCTGACTGCATTCTATCTACAGTTTTAGATTTAGGGAATCCTGTTATTGTTTTTGTCCTTGCTTTTACACAAAAAATATCTCCATACAACTCTTTTTTTGCTTCATCGTAATAAGCAACAAAAGTAGAATCAGTAGTATGATTTTCAACCACTTCGATAATTGCTGTCGCTGTCTCTTTCGTGCTCAGAATTACCTGAGAGTAACTACTTAACGCACAAAAAATCAGTAAATTGCTTATAAATATTATTTTCATATTTTAATTTTTGAATTTCTGTAAGTAACAATTCGTCTGAGTTTCCGGCGTCTGTAAAAATAATATAAAGAGTATTCTCTATTTTTTCAACGCAAAGATTCGTAGGTATAAGCTTTATATACTTAGACTTACAAAACTCCTGCACTGTTTTATCATAATCATTATCAATGTAAATTTCAACCCCCAATTCATCTGCATTAGTTATAAGCCCTACTCCAACAGGTAGTTGCATTATTTCAAATAGCACAGTATCATTGCGGTGCATAAACACGTTTACTGTGTCCTCCAACGGTTTTATTTTTGTTCTTGCAAATGAATTGTTTTTTTGTAAAACTATGACAGTCATTAATATGACTAATCCAAAAACTGATTTTAATAATAGATTTTTCATTTTTTTTGTATTAAAGGTTAATAATAATTATCCACATTTTTCCTTGTTC
>JBAZGP010000577.1:0-2551 GCA_041652835.1 Lutibacter sp.
AAATATAAAATCAAGAAACATAATATAAGCTTAAACTTAAAAAACTTTTCTAAAGCCAAATCAGGTTATTATATTTTGCCAAACAAACAACTTTCGTTGTTAAATTCTCAATTTACTAATGGAGTAGAAATTGTTAATGTGTTAAGAGATACTATTTTTATTGAAATGGGCACCTCTATTTCTAAAAAAGTAGCTGTAAATCCCATTCTTGATATTCAATATAAAGCAGGATACAATTTGGTGGAGAAGTTAATAATATCACCGGATAGCGTTTTGGTCACCGGTTCAAAAAAATTGATAGATTCCATTATTGAATTGACAACGGAACCCTTAAAATTAAGTGATGTTTTTCGAGATATTGACACTGGATTACTAATAAAATTGCCTTTTAAAGCCAATCAAATAAAAATATCAGCCACTAAAGTCAGTGTTAAAGGAAAAGTTGATAAATTTACGGAAGGCACTTTTAAAATTCCTGTAACTATCATCAATGTTCCCGAAGGTGTAAAAATTATTACTTTTCCTAGAGAGATTGAAGCTATTTATCAGTCCGGACTTTCAAATTTTAGTAAAATCACTCAAAATGACATTTCAATTGTTTTTGATTATAAGCAATATCAAAACGATTCTCTAATAACTTTTTTAACACCAGTGATTGTAATAAAAAGCGATTATATTTATGCTTTAAGGATTAATCCTCCACAACTGGAATTTTTAATTCAGAAATGAAAATAGTTGGACTAACAGGCGGAATTGGAAGTGGAAAAAGCACTGTTTTGGCGTTTTTTAAAAATTTTGGCGCGGTGACTTATATCGCAGATGAGGAAGCTAAAAAATTAATGAATTCCAATGCGGAATTAAGGAAAGAAATTATTAAATTATTTGGCGAAAAGGCTTACGCACAGGGTACTTTGGACCGGGCATACATTGCATCGCAGGTTTTTAACAATAAAGAAAAGCTAAGCGCTTTAAACGCCTTGGTACATCCAAAAGTTAGAGATGATTTTCAACAATTTATAAAAAAATCAACTGCTGATTTGGTGATTTATGAGGCGGCCATACTGTTTGAGAGTGGAAGCGATAAAATATGTGATTATACCATTACTGTTTTGGCATCTTTTGAAAATAAAATTGAAAGAATTGTTAAACGTGACGGGGTTTCAAAAGCCCAAATTTTGGAGCGGATGGAAAACCAGTCGACCGATGATTTTAAAATAAGAAGATCTAATTTTGTAATTAGAAATAACAATTTAAAAGATACAGAACGGCAAGTTTTAACTATTTTTGAGTTGCTTAAGAAATTTAAAAATAACCAAAAAATTTCTTAAAAAATGGTTAAAGAAATAATAAATATGTTAATTTGCGTTAAATAACAATGAATATACTGTTAAAAGTGTAAATTTGGACAATGAGGAAGAGGGTTTTTGTACTGATCGTTTTTTTAATGAGTATTGCCTTAATCGGCATTATTTCCGTTCAGGTTTATTGGATAAAGAATACGTTACAAATCACGGAAGCGCAATTTTCGTCAAATGTTCAATTTGCTTTGGCAAAAGTTTCTGATGATATTAAGCAGCGTGAGTTTAATGATTTTTATTTTAAAGTGGCGGAACTTTATAAAGAAGGCGAAAAAGTAAAGGAATCTGACGTTAGAAAATTCATTTATGAAAAAATTGACACCACCAATAATGAGAAATTCACCTATTCTCAGAGTATTGTTGAGTCGAATTATAAAGTGCCTGCAGAGTTCTTTGAAAAGGATACCTTAAATTTTAAAGAAATTTTCAGTAAAGAGGAAATTGTGATTATAAAAGATCATGTGTTAGACAAAGGCACAATAGAAAAACCTGAGGAGCGTTTTGTAAAAGTAGGAAGGTTTGAAGGTGCCGAAAAGTCATATTTGGAGCGACAGTTTGATATTTTTACGAGTAGGCTACCCATTCACAGGCGTGTAAGCAATAGGGAAATTTCATTTAGGCTGGCCAATGAGTTAAATTCAAAAGGAATTAGTACTAATTTTAAGTATGGGATTTACAGCAATGGTTTGGCAACTCAAGTAAAATCGGGTTATTTCAGAAAGGAAGAGGGTAAAAGTTATATGGTTCCTATGTTTGTGGATGCAGAAGGAAATAGCAATTATCAATTGTATGTGACATTTCCCGAAAAGAAATTTTATATTTTAGCCTCAATTTCTAAAATATTTAGATTGTCGGTACTTTTTATTATTATTATCATTTTATCTTTTGTAAGCGCATTGTATCAATTGTTAAAACAAAAACAGATTTCTGAAATTAAAACAGATTTTATAAATAATATGACGCACGAATTTAAAACGCCTATAGCCACTATAAATTTAGCGTTAGATGCCATTAAAAATCCGAAAGTAATTGGTGATCAGGAAAAAGTTTTGCGGTATGTTAAAATGATTGGAGAAGAAAATAAAAGAATGAATGCACAAGTTGAAAATGTGTTGAGGATTTCCAAACTGGAAAAAAACCAATTGGATGTGAGTAAGGAAAAAGTGGATGTTCACGATTTAATAGCTAAAGCT
>JBAZGP010000578.1:0-1096 GCA_041652835.1 Lutibacter sp.
GTTGGTAGCAAGCACGACAACTACCAGCTAAACAAAAACCCTCAACTGTTTATTTTGATCCATTTGGTAGGTCAATAATTTTTGTACAAGATGATTTCTCTGCCTTGTTTTCACATCCGGTTAGAGCAAACGCGGTTGAAGTATTATTTTTTGCTTCTTGTTCTAGGGTATAAGCTTTATCACAAAGATATTCTCCGCCGGACCTGACTTGGCCGTACTCTATACCGCCACAAGCGGCGCAGGGGCCAGCTTTCGGGGCCCCACTTGGACCTTCGACATACGCAGTGCCCATAAAAGTAGCCCACTTACAATTAGCATAACTACCACTAGCAGCTGTTTGGCAGCAACAAATTAATGGACCGGGGACAGTTTTTTTGTCAGTAGAACATTTGGCCGCTCCGCCATCAATTTTGCCTACGCATTTATTATCTTTCCAAACGCAGAAAGCAATAGAATTACAAGTGGAAGAAGCCATTGTTGTATCGCAAGAAATAGAATTAAGTACTACTTTTTCTACGTTTGGAATACTAGTTATTCTAAATTTTACAAGCTCGGGATTAACTGTGTTTAAAATTATCCAGGCAGTAACTAGAATAATTAAGCCTATTATACTACCCTTGATTAATTCTTGGGCTTGAGTAATTTTTCCAGAATCTCCCCCAGAAACAAGCCATAAAATACCGCCACCCATTAAAACAATTGTTGCTAAAATACCAACAATATATAGTCCGTAATTATAAAGACTACTTATGTACATAGCAATATAACTAGTATCCGTTTGAGTCATTATTTTTTCACCATTAAGACCGGAGCCAGGTATGTTTACTTGAGATTTATATTTGACTGGGTCGGCAGAACTTGCTAGAAGAATATCCTGTGAGATTAGCAGGCCAAAAATAATGAAAGTAAAGAAAAATGTGAGCAGAATTAATGATTTTTTTTTATTAGTAATCATATTTTTCCAATAAATTTTGTCTTTTTATTATTTTTTTTGGCGCTGGCAATAATTTCTTTTATCATTTTCGCTGTCACATCGCGACCGCCTAGACCAACAATATAATTACTAATATTTAATTTATGATTTTTTAGAGAAGTC
>JBAZGP010000578.1:1106-2547 GCA_041652835.1 Lutibacter sp.
TAATAGCCTTTTCAATCACAGCTACGTTTTTAGCGCGTAGAAGAACTTTATTAATTTCTTCACCCGGGAAAGGGCGATAGGTCTTTATTTTTAAGACGCCGATTTTTTTGTTATCCTTCACGGTTTCGCGAATCGTGCCAATGACTGAACCGAGGGCGACTAAAATTGTTTCTGGTTTTCTTGGTCCGAAATATTCAAATAAGCCATTATCTTTATTTTTTCGGCCGATAATTTTAATTAAATTATGGTATTCTTTTTTTATAATACTAATACTCGCCACTAGATCATTATGCAGCTCTTCTCGTGTTTCAAAATAATGAGCGGGCGTAAAAAAAGCACCAAGAGTAACGGGATTTTTCGGATCTAAGTAAGTGCCGAAGTCAGGTTTATAGTCAGGCAAATATTTTTTTATTAAATTTTGACTAGGAATAATAACTGGCTCAAAAGCATGAGTTAAAATAAAGCCGTCGACATTAACCATGACCGGTAATTTTAATTGTTCAGCGATTTTATAAGCTAAAATATGCAGGTCGACTGCTTCTTGGTTGTCGCTGGCAAATAATTGAATCCAGCCGGCGTCGCGTACGGTCATGACATCACTATGATCATTCCAAATATTGATCGGTGCGGAAACAGCGCGGTTAGCGGTTGTCATTACAATCGGCAAACGCATGCCAGAAATATTAAAAATAACTTCGGCCATTAAAAGCAGGCCTTGCGAGCTCGTTGCGCTATAAACGCGGACGCCAGAAGCGCTCGCTCCGAGTATAATCGAAGCGGCGGCGAATTCGCTTTCCGCCCGAACGTATTCATAATCAGCTTCGCCGTCAGCTTTAAGCTTGGCTAGTTTTTCAACAATATGAGTTTGTGGGGTTATTGGATAAGCGGAGACAACGGCCGGGTGCAGATTTTTTACGACTTGAGCAATTGCTTGAGAGCCTTCGAGAATTTGTTTTTTATTTTCGTTATTCATAAGTATGATTAGTAATCAGCGACCATTTTTATGGCCTTAACCGGACATTCATGAACGCAGAGAGCACAGCCCTTGCAATAATCATAATCAGTCACGGGTTTTGCTTTGGGAAAATTTTTTAGGTCAAGCATTTCAATACAAGCTTCGGGGCAAATTTTGGCGCAAGTTGAACAACTAATACAAACATTATAATCAGTTACTGGCTTTTGGGTGCGCCAAGGGCCAGTCTTATTATTTAAAGTTGTATTTGGTTTAGTAATTAAAGATTTTTTCATGTTACTAAATAATCTGACTCGCTAAAGTATTATCTCAAAAAATTACAAAATTTTTTGAAATAATACTGCTAGCTCGTAGTCTATGTTTATTAGTTAGTTTCGCTACGCGAAACCTAGCGTTTGTCGTCCTCTTATTTTTATATATTATAAATTTTTTCAATCGCTTTAATATTTTTATTAATAATTTCCTCGC
>JBAZGP010000579.1:0-2545 GCA_041652835.1 Lutibacter sp.
AATATTTCATGTCCAATTAGTTCTGCAAAGCTACTTGAACCTACTATGGTTTTCAATTCCGTTTCTAATTTAGGATTCAGTGTAGCAGGTTTTTCTTTACGCAACATAAACTTAAATGGTTTTAATTTTATCATCATAATTCTGCACTCCAACAAATACTTTAAATTCAATCACAAATAGTTTGGTCACGTCCCAATAACAATAATACTACACGTTCAGCACATTTACTTTCACTACGACTTAACATCCAATCTAATAATTGTTTGTCTGTCAATGCCTCATCACCAATGTCATAATTTCCCATTTTCCCATTAACTTCAGCCCTTATAAGTATTCCAGTTTTCATTTTAAAAATTCTCCTTACTATACTCTTATTTTGTCAGTCAAAAGTCTAAGTTCTAACGTTAGTTTAATCAAGCATAACGTTAAAGCTTGCACGTTGTATTATTTTTTTTAAAAGTGGTTTAATTCTTACGTAGTTTTAAAACTTCATTCCAATTTAAAAGAGATTCAAGAGTAAGTGATTCGATATAAGACGTTCTAATAAAGTCAATGTATGATAATTTTTCAGGTGTAACTTCTGAAAAGATAGCGGTATTTTCATTTAACATTTTAAGTTCTCTCCTTTAATTATTATTTAATTTTCTAGCTAGTGTTAAACGTGCTTTGAATTTTAAACCCTTGTTATAGATGTTCCAATTTTTACGTGCTGGTTCTGTCATAGTCATCGTTTCAAATTGTAGTTGAGCTGTCATTTTATCAGTTCCATATCTTCAGGATGTACGTACCATATTTCATCACGTCCTAGAAAACCAGTAGGGAATAATATCCATTTTCTATCATCCATTTCTGTCATATTGTTATGTACGAGTCCTATCCATCCTATTGCATCGAAAGGTAGTTGACTCTTTTTATTTGATATCACTCTTACTTTATCACCACGTTTATATTCGTACATCTATTTACTCTCCTTTAAAGCATCAATGGTTTTATACTTGATGGGTAAAGGTTGTCCTAATGTTCTTGATGAAAGTGGATTGATATGTAATTCTGGAATATCTTTTGAAAAGCATTTGTCAATAATCATAAGCAATTCCTGTTTAGTTAATTCCACATAATATGTAGTCTTATGGCTTGAAGTATGTTGATAGATTGTAACGCTAGAGCCTGTTGGATAATCACCACCATAAACAGTAGTAACCGCCTTTGATGTGTTGATTTCTAGCATTTTTAACTCTCCTTTAAAGCTTCATTAAACCATACTATGATAGCCTTTTATTTTTAAAATTCGAAGTCTGTACTACTTGCGTTCCACCATCTGCCATCAATAAATATTTGAAATTTCTCCTTATTCCATCTGTATTCATACTTGCCTTTTTTATCTTGTAAGTATGCAGATTCTGATATTCCATTACCATGATAATCAATTGGTACTGCTAAGTTTGAATCGATTAAATCTTGTCTTACTTTACATTCATTGTTCATTATCTTTTGCCCTCTCCTTTTTAAAATTATTTATAGTGCGCTATATCGTGGTGAAAAACAATGTTCTAATTTCCCTGTTTCACGGTTTAAGTTATCTCGAATACCAAAGACATCATGGGCAAAGTTAAAGTCATCAGCGTCTAGCAGTGATTGTAATTTTAAAGGGTTTCCGTTAGAATGGCAGGCGTCAATGTCCATTAAAGCAGTTAGTTTATCATATTGAATCTGATATTTTTTAGCCATTGTTACAGCCCGTTCTGCAATTTTTTCTTCAACTTTCTGAGTTTGTTTTGATGTAGTCCATTGAATCATTTTGTTTTTCTCCTTATTATTTTCATTAACTGTTACCAGTGATACCCTAAAATGTTTTTAACCTGTCTGTCTCTTTGTTTTGTGCGTTCTGGCTAGGGTTTTTAGTTTGTATAATGATAGTAATATTTACCAATTGCTAATACTTTACCATTCCAGCCATACAATTTTCTCATTCCAATAATGCTTCCAGTCTTACTTATATTTGGACAATCTTGCCAGCCTTTGAAATGAATATCAGCTTCTAATTTTGTTAACCTTATAAACTTACGTTCGTATTTCGTTTTCATTTTATTCACTTCCTTAATTATTTACTTTCGTATTTTTCCATCCAGTTCTTAAGGTATTCTCTATCATCTGCTGATAGTTGAAAACTTTTCTCTTTAGCATAAGCGTTGAATAATTTTATACACCTATCATTTAATGTTCTATTAGTATTTTCCAGAACTCCGATTCTACCGTTTAAGACTTTGGTATCTCTCGCATTAGTTTGTATGATTGATTGTTGCTTACTGATAGTCTGTTGCGACTCAAGTTTTGCGTTATAATTCAGTCAGTTTGTAACGATTAACAAACCGATTACCAGTGACATGATGATGATTGTCTTTTTTGTTTTTAAAAATGTTTTTAGTTTGGTCATAGTCTTTTATATCCTCACTGTTTACTATTATTTTCCATAATCCCAAGGTTGTAATTTTCCAATACCATTACAGTAATCAATGAATTCTTGCTCGAATCCTTCCGGTAATAA
>JBAZGP010000580.1:0-2537 GCA_041652835.1 Lutibacter sp.
TAACCATAGCCATAATCTAACTTAGCAGAAAAAAATATGGAAATAAACGCAAAAATAACAGACATTTACTTTGACGAAGCAAGTTCTAAGGCGGTTGCGGATATGCTGACCGACTTAATTTCAAGTAAACCTACTGAAAGCTACGAAGGATATGAGGAACTTTCGATCACTAACGGAAAACTGGAATATGTCATTAGGTTTCAGTTTATCCATGAATGGAACCGGGAAGAAAGACCATTTGATGCTATTATTCATCAGGATATTTGCATTCAGTATCTTCGTATTTACGACGAAGAAGGAAATCCAATCAAGTACACCTGTAAAAAAGATATTTGCGATATTGTCAAAGATTATTTTAGATTTTAAAAAATGGAAAAACATAAATTACTTACGCCGGATTGCCTTGTAAAAGGCGAATACTATCAACAATATGGCAAAGATGGACAGCCATATTGCATTGTTGTTAAAGCCGGAAATCTTTTAATTCGGATTACATATTGGGAATCACGCCCGTCAATAGGCACTGAATCATATTATGGAAGATACCTTTATGCAAAAATATCCGAACACTCTTTTAATCGCATTAAGCGGATGGTTATAAAAAAACTTGGAATTTAAAAAAATCAGAATTATTTAAAACTCATAAAAAATATACAAATGAGCGAATTTATAAAACACATTGATTTTGAAATAAAAAAAGATTCAAACGAAGAATATCATTCCAAAAAAGAATATATTGGAGCCAGCGGATTAAAATTAATGAAAAAAAGTCCTTTACATTTTAAATTGCAAGAACAAAAAACAACCGAGGCAATGGAATTTGGATCGGCGTGTCATACTTTTATTTTAGAACCAGAATTGTTTGATTCTGAATACTTTGTTTTTGATGATTCTGAAATTTGTTCTATCCTTATCGGAGAAGGCGCAAAAAGCCCAAGAGCAACAAACAAATATAAAGAGTGGTACGATCAGCAATTGATTATTTCTAATTCGAGAAAGTTGATAGACAAACAAATGCTGTCGCAATTAACAAATATGCGGGATAGATTACTGCATCACAAATTTGCAAAATCATTGCTTACAAATGGTGAGGCCGAAATGTCTGTTTATTGTGAAATAACAATTATTACAGGGCAAAAAATTAAGGTTAAAATAAGGCCGGATTATAAAAAAGATTCAAAACGAATTATATCCGATTTGAAAACGTGCCAGTCTGCTTCTGTGAATGATTTTCCACGCCATGCGGCTGATCTTGATTATCATATTCAAGCAGCATTATATCACGACATTCTTAGCGAGATTGAAGGCAAAGAGTTTGGATGGGATTTTTATTTTATTGCACAGGAAAAAATAAATCCTTATTGTTTTAATATTTTTGAATCTTCGCCTCAATTTTTGGCACAAGGAAGGTATGAATGGGAGCAATTAATCATGCTTTATGCTTTTTGTCTTGAAAATGATAAATGGCCGGGATACCAAGTATTTACTGAAAATAAATTCGGTGTTAATGAATTAAATTTACCCGCCTATCAAATACATGAAATTAATTGGTTTTCTACATTTATTTAGTATCTTTGAAATAAAAAATGGAAAATGAAATTTGGAAGGATATAGCTGGGTATGAAGGTTTATATCAGGTAAGTAATTTGGGAAGGGTTAAAAGTCTTGGGAATAATGCAACAAAAAAAGAAAGGGTTCTTAAAAATAGACTTAGATGTGGCTATTTAAATATTGTTTTGTACAAAAATAAAAAATCAAAAATGAAATTAGTGCACAGATTAGTTGGTATTGCATTTGTACCAAATCCTGAAAATAAACCTCAAATCAATCACATAAATGGAATACGTAATTTCAATCTTCCTGAAAATTTAGAGTGGACAACACAATCAGAAAATATGCTTCATGCCTATCGGATTGGGTTACAAAAATGGCATGGCAAACCACAGGCACATGGTGAACAAAGTGGAAGATCAAAAATTAAAGAATCTGATATTTTAGAAATACGAAGATTACATACGACAGGACTTAACTTTAATAAATTAGCTAAACTATATAATATGTCTAATAGACAAATGAGTTTTATTGTAAATAAAAAAAGTTGGAAACACATTTAACTATAAAAATGGAAAATTTACCAGTAAGGCAAAAACACGAATTGCCACAAATCAAAGACTTAATGAATGCTGATGTTTTAAAATTAGATGAAATTAATCAGCTAAACATTTTACTTAATCAACAACCTCCGGCAAATTGGCTGAAGTCAAATCCTATGGTTCCGTCTTTAAAATACCTACCTATCGAAAGGGTTGAGTATCTTTTGACCAGATTATTTTTTCAGTGGAAAGTGGAAATAAAAGAAACAAAACTTATCGGAAATTCTGTTGTTATCACTGTAAGACTTCATTATTTTAATCCTGTTTTGGATGAATGGGAATGGCAGGATGGGGTTGGTGCATCGCCGCTTCAAACCGATCAGGGTAAGGGTGCTATTGATTTTAATTACCTTAAAAATAGTGCGGTAATGATGGCTGCACCGG
>JBAZGP010000581.1:0-2534 GCA_041652835.1 Lutibacter sp.
ATAAATATATAACTGCGGAGAAAATTTAGCAAAAGATTTTGGCGAAAGCGAATATGTACATCGAGCATGGATGAACTCTTCTTCGCATAGAGCAAATATTTTAAATGCAAACTTTCAAGACATTGGTATTGCGGTAGTGAGAGGAAAAATAAACGGCAGAGAAACCACTGTTGCCGTGCAGTTTTTTGGAAAAATAGCAGCCACTAAGGCCGTTGCAACTGCAAACACAACAAAACCCACTACAACAGAAACCAAACCAACCCCAGTGCCAGATGCTAATAAAATTGAAATTCCCACAACAGTGCCCAATGTTCAAGGAGAAGAAATTGAATTATTAAAAGGCTCGGAAATTTTTCAGGAACGAGGAATTGAAGACGCAAACACTCAAGAACCAAGAAATGTTTTGAATTCTATGGCCGATACATCAGAAGCGTGGATGCCAACAGTTTACATGATTGTTTTGGGCTTGGTTAGTTTAATATTAATATTAAGTATTTTTGTAAACGTTCAAGTGCAATACCCTAAAATGATTTTAATGGTTGTAATTTTTATTATTTTAATTGCTGCGATAACATCGTTTAATGGAGAAGCATTATTAAACAAGGGGATTGATATTATTTAATATGAAAGAATTTTTAATTTTTGTTTTAATTTTTTTGGTTATGGCAAGCGTTTCGCTGATCATTTTTAATGGGAAATATATTTATTCACAAATAAAATATTCTCATGTTGGCACACCTTCTAATTCCGATAATGATTTTAATACAAAGACAATTATAAATTCAATTATTAAGGGAGAAAAAGAATTATTGTTACCGGAAAAAATATATATTCCACAAGCGCTTGTAGACGCTCCGATAGTTATTTCGCAAAGCACCGAGGAAGAAAGCTTACAAGCGGATCTTGAAAAAGGAGTTATTTATTTACCTGGTTCATCGGCTTTAAATGAGAATGGAACGATGGTTATTATGGGACATAGTTCAGCGTATCCTTGGTATAAGGGAGAGTATGGATCAGTTTTTGCCTTGCTTAACAAATTAAATATTGGAGATGAATTTACGGTTTTTTCAAAAAATAAAAGTTTTATATATAGAGTAGAAAGCAAAGAAATCAAAGCTCCAAAAGATTTAATCTTTGAAAAAAATAAAAATAATGCAGTTTTATATTTAGTTAGTTGTTGGCCGATAAATACGGCATGGAAGAGGATTGTTATAAAAACCGTGCAAGTACTTGACAAACAACAACAAATATGATATACTTAGGGCACATAAGTATTAAGCACTAAAAATCATAAAAAACTATAAAAACTATGAAAAATTTAATATTAAATAAAAATGTAAAGTTTTCAACTACAGCAGTGGTCGTTTTGACCGGTGTCTGTGTTTTAATATCTGTTTTTGCAATAATTAATGTGGTTAATGCTGGTAATTTTGAGGTTTCAGTCATGGAAACCGGAGGAAGAATGGCTTGTGAGAGTATGCCTCCTTTTTCTAATATCGGAAGTAATTATTTTACCTATACCGTTTCTGTTGTTAATAATTCAAGCGAAGGATACAGAATTGCCATCGCTGCTTTTCATAGCGATAAAGCAGGATGCGGTGCTTTTGATGGCGCTGCGGGTAGCGGATGGAGTATTGTTTCGGGAAAACAAAATTATTTACCCGGAGAGTCAGGAACGTTGGTTCTTAGATATAAAGTTGATACATATAATTGCGGACGCACTCAGTATGATGCTGGTTATCGTCCTTTTGGTGCTGATATGAGCGAGTCAACCGTTTTTATTGCCGATGTTGTTAATTATGGCGAGGACTGTAATTATAATCCTCCGGTAAACCCACAACCTACTTGCTCAATAACAGCAAATCCGACCAGTATTATACAGGGAAATTATTCAACATTAAACTGGAGTTCAAATAATGCTACTTCGTGTACTGCTTCAGATGGTTGGGGTGGAAGCAAATCATTATCGGGAACACAATCCGTTGCGCCTGTTGGCGATGCTACTTATACGCTTACATGTTCAGGTGCAGGTGGTTCGGTAACTTGCTCGACAGCAATTGACGTAACACCGGTTGTTATCCCGGATCCTACTTGCTCAATAACAGCAAATCCTTCAAGTATTACGGAAGGCAATTATTCAACATTAAGTTGGACTTCAAATAATGCTACTTCATGTTATGCTTCAAATGCTTGGTATGGAACTAAATCATTATCGGGAAGCCAATCAGTTTCTCCAACCAATGATTCTACCTATACTTTAGTTTGTTCAAACGGATATAATTCTACCACATGTTCAGCAACTATTGATGTAAGCACCGTTCATAATGCACCAAACTTAAGAATTGAAAAATTAGTTAGAAATGTTACTAATAGTAATCCTAATTTTTATGAAACAGTAAGCGCTGATTTGGGTGACGAATTAGAATTTTTAATTAGGGTCTATTCAATTGGCACAGGAACTGCTTACAATGTAAGAGTTAAAGATCTTTTACCTACCGGATTAACTTATGTTTCTGGAACCACCACTATTGATG
>JBAZGP010000582.1:0-2529 GCA_041652835.1 Lutibacter sp.
TTATTATGGGAAAATATAAATGTGTAGTCTGTAACGCTGAAATTATAGCACTAAAGCAAGCGAACGGTGCTGAATCGAAGGACGGCAAATTACCTATACCGCATGTTATAAAATCGGTTTGCCATTATTGCGGTAAATCGGTTGAACCCGTGTATGATTGCGAGTTAAAAGCAGAAATTTGCCCAAGTTGTAAGGCTTATTGGCAAACTGTTTTATAACGGTTTGCAGATAGGCGAAGGCACAAATAGCGTTGGCATTGTGCGGTGGGATTTGGGCTTTTGCTTATGTGCTGTTATGCGTTGTTGTTCATCCGTAAATATAAAATTATGATAATAGAAATAGGAAATAAACCACTAAAAGAAATGACAGCCGAAGATTTACTTCAAATAGTAATTATTGAAGGATGCTGTCCAGTAATAATGCACAATGAAGAAAAGATTTGGAATGAACCTGTAATTACAGGTTTTGACAACAAAATGTTTAGCGACACTCTTGTTTTAGATTATACTTCTTACAGAGTTTCTGACAACATGAAATCTGCTGATTATGTATTCTTTTTCAAATGGAATGATTTTAATTGGCATTATTCAAAAGACTATGAGCAAAATAAGAACCAAGACCCGAAACAAAGAAATCGTGTCGGCTTTGAAACAATTAAATACTTAATCGCTAAAGGTTACGATGTGCCTCTTTACAATAACGCATAACGGTTGCCATATGCTACGTTGGCGTTTCAAAGCACAAAATTTAAATTAACGATAAAAACTATGATAAAGCAGGAAACATCAAATACCCACGAACCAGCCAATGGAGGATATGGCGTGTTAACGGCTGGCAATTTTAAACCTATTCTTTTCTCAACTCCAATGGTTCAGGCGATATTGAGAGGCGAAAAGACACAAACCAGACGGATAGTTAAATACTCAAAAAAAATAACTGACCCTAAAATTGGATTCTCTGCATTTACAGATAAAGACCAATTCGAAGTTCGTGGAGTTCACGAAAACGGGCAATATGGCAGCTCATTGTTTAAAATGAAATACAAAGTGGGTGACATACTTTGGGTTCGTGAAACTTGGCAACATACAAGGGTGTTAAACCTACACCCGACAGATGAAAACTACGGATATGTTTATAAAGCCGATGGGCAACCGTGGGATGATTACGAAGAATGGACTTGGAAGCCTTCAATATTTATGCCTAAAGATGCATGCCGTATATTTTTAAAGATAACTAAAATTAGAATTGAAAGGCTCGAAGATATTACTAAGGAAGATGCAATTGCAGAAGGAATTGAAAAATGGGAACAGATGTGTCAAACTCGTTATAAATCGTATGTTGAACCTATGGTTGGATTTTGGGACGATGGAAACCATTTGCAAACTGGCGGTGTTCATGCTGCTATTGCTTCTTATCGTTCGTTATGGGCAAAAATTAACGGATTTGATAATCTCAATTCTAATCCTTGGGTTTTCGTGTACGAATTTGAACGCACGGACGCTTCTTTTGCTTGCCGTTAACGGTGGTGGTATGGTTAGTTGGGGATTAGATACCGACAACCTATCAAAATAGTATAAACTTAATAAATATTACAAATGATGAATAACGCAAAAAACCCCCAATTAACTATACCACGTGTTAGGCGTAGTTATTGCATTGTTTCAGAGCAAGACGTAGTTAATATTTTATTTAGAACCTCCGAAAGTTGGACTGGATGCGGAATAATAACACCCTCAAATATTGCTCATTTGTTAGAAACAAGCAGATACCAAGTTAATAAACAGATAAAATCATTAAAATCAAAAGGTTTGTTGGACTATAAATCAGTTGATGTAAGTTCTGACGAAGAATGGTATCCGCCTGTTAATGGATATTGTTTATCAAAATTAGGCAAAGAAACTTTTAAAAAAGAGTTGAAAGAACTGGAAGAAAAAGAATGCGAACTCATTCAGAAATGCTTCGGGTCTTAATTACGCCTAACGAATTATGGTATGAAAAGTTGCGGATTAAATGGTAAAACTTTTCAACCTACAACAAAAGTAAATTAGAATTACAAACCTACGGACTGCGACACACCCGCAATTTTTTATACCATGTGTTAGCGTTTCGTGCTTTTAAAATTTTTATGGAGAAATATATTATTATCAAAGAATTACCTGATGCTAACGTGGGTACAGAGGTAAATTGGGATGAAAGTGCAAATGCTTTTTGGTATAAAAAAGGTTGCTTTGTTTCACCACACGAAAAAAGTTTTTTAACTGCTGGACAAGTAACACAAACACCTGAATATTTTTGTAAAGCTAATGAATACCCTGAATATTTTGCTTATAAACACCCAGTATATAACAGGGAAGAAATACTTAATTTAATCAAAGAATGTTTTCCAAATAAAAGGATGAGTGGACAATTTGAAATTTCAGCATCAAAAGAAATTCATCTATTTGAAAACAGATTAAGAGAGATTGGAAAATCTAATGCGGAAAACTTAATTCGGAGACGATTTTAGCATGAACGCTAACGGTGGCAATA
>JBAZGP010000583.1:0-2527 GCA_041652835.1 Lutibacter sp.
ATGATATAAATAGAAATGAGTAAGAATAAACTATTTTACGAATCTTTTTTTTATAAAGTTTCAATTTTTAATTCTATATACTCCATCGCCTATTTATTCAATTATTGATCCACTAGTAATTGTAAAATCTTCAGGCTTTAACCCACAAACAGGTTTACCATTTGTATCACAAACAGTAACTATAATCTTATGACTTCCTAATAAAAAAACAGCAAATTCTTTTGTGTATCCATAATCTTTTATCAAAGCCTCCATATCCTCAACAAAGTCTTTTTCCTTTTCTTTTTCGATATAGGTGCTTAATTCTGCTACTTCTTTATCAAAAGACTGGTTTATTAAGTCATTTTGTTCCCTTGCTGCAACGTGAGCTTGTTTGTGACTTACAGATGCTTTTTTATCAAAATTAGGAAATATCCATTTTAGTATTTTCATGTTTTAAGTTTTAATTTGTGGCACTAACAGGACTTGAACCTGTATTATAGCTTTTCCCGTTTTAAACTGACGTTGCTTACATAACCGTTGTACTTCCGTGCGTCTACCAATTCCGCCATAGTGCCATTTTTAAAAACAAACAGCAATTATTGTTTTTGTTCAGGCTCCTTTCTTGGAACATTATCGCAATATTTCTATCGCTATCTGTACACAGCGTATGCCACCAAGTGTTGTTTATTAAGGCATTCAACCACCCTGCGTTTTTAAGACTTATTAAGCCACCTGCTATCCGGGATGAGTTCGGCATAAATGCAACTAAACAACAAAAGCCGTTTGTTTTATATTTTAAAACCGATAATCTGACCATGCTCCCCAGATTGCACTACGGCTGTGGTATCGATTTTATATTTTTAAAAACTACTGTCCGTTTCCGGCGGAATAACGTTCATGCAGGTTCTTGTCTGCTAGCTTCTTTAGCCAAGTTTGATTAAACCGTTATCTTACCTCAACCAAACATCACTCCGGCAGTGATTCACGTAAGGATTACCATATTGGTTCACTATAATCTGTGTTAGTTGCATTCAGTAGTAGTTTCTATTTTTTCAATGAACTTTTTATCAAAAATACTTTAATTCAAAATTAACAGCAAATTTTAATGTATGTTTTACAATATTATTTATCGCTTAAACTCACGTAAGTAAATTCAATATCAGTAATACTAATTCCGATTATTTTAGCTAAGTTTAGCTTTAATTCGGATAGTTCCTTTGAGTTGTTTACAATTACCATTTTAGACGGTCTTATCAATATTCGTTTGATAATCTTCTTTTGAGGTTGCTTATGTACCATTATTCGATATTTAATTCTTCTCCTGTAAGCTCAAAATATAGATTCTGTAACCGGTGGACATATCGGACTTCGATAGTTAAATTTTTGTGAATCCTTAATGAGCATGTTTTAAAAAAATCAGAACTATCTGAATTTAATTTCAATGCCTCAATTAAAACAGGACGGGCAAGAAACTCATCGTCGTCATCAATGTAATAAAACCCAAACTTTAAAAGCCAACTTTCAGTTAATTCAATCGGTTCAATAAAATGATACATATATTCGTATTGGTGACCGTTAAGAGTTGTTGTTATACCATCGTCGAATATTTCTGCAATTTGTGTATCAAGTCCACCAATGTGAACAATATTCCCAATTCTTAACTCTATTTTGTTCATAATATGTTTTTAATAATTATATTTCCTTTGCTAATTACAATTTCCATATCCAAAAATTCAACCATTCGCATAATAGTAGAAAACTTCATGTCCTGCGGGTTGGTTTCTATTTTGCTGACTTGTGATTTTTTTATCCCAATCAATTTACCAAATTCATCTTGTGTAATTTTTTTTGACTTTCTTACTTCTTTGAATGATTTTCCTATCCTTAATAGTTCTTTTTCGTAGTTCATAAAATTAGTGTATTTTGAACATGTTTTAAAGCACATCAAATAATTAATGCAACTATTTGATTAATAATAGTTAGACTTTTTAAATCTAAAAGTCTAAAACGCAAAAGTGGGATAAACTTGTATATATTTGCTAGTTATGGGTAAGGCTAATCGCACTGTTCAACGACAAAGTTTCTATGATGATATTGCTTTTTAAGATCGTCACATTCTTTTTGAGCATCTGAGAGAGTGAATAGTTTTGCATTTTGAGAAAGTCGTGTTCTGCCCGGATCGCCTTCAACATCTGAAATAAAACAGTCGTGCGGGGCGACAACTCTAATTCTATAAGATTTTTTCATATCAATCTATTGTTTTAATTTCATTTTTTACTCGCATCCAAAAATCTAATCTGTTCGATAATAAAATTGGGTGTCCGTATTCAAACTTTTTTATTTCATCCATAATTTCAGATACCACATATTTGGCATTATCGCCAAATTGAGCTTTTAATTCTTTGGCTTTTTCTTTTGGTAACATGGCTACTTATCTTTTAATTCAAAAGGTTCATCATTCCACGTTAATTCACGTCCGATAAGTTTGCGGATTGAACCGGCAGGAAGTTCCATGAAATTACTATCACCGCCAATCCGACATAAA
>JBAZGP010000584.1:0-2527 GCA_041652835.1 Lutibacter sp.
TTGGAATTCACAAACCCTTTATGTGCAATGGCGCAAATTTATGTTATCGTAAAAATATTTTTTTTGAAGTTGGTGGTTTTGAGGACAATACCAATATTGCCAGCGGTGACGATATTTTTTTGTTGGAAAAAATGGCAAAAGCGTATCCGAATAAGGTGAATTTCTTAAAATCGAAAGATGTAATTGTGGAAACAAAAGCTGAAATCTCTCTAAACCTATTTATCAATCAGCAAGTTAGATGGGCTTCCAAATCGACTTCCTATAAAAGTTTTTTTGCACAATTTGTAGGACTTTTGGTCTTTTTGGAAAATGTTTCAGTGATCGTATTGGGAATAACAACATTGCTATTTCCTGAATTATGGCAGTATTTTTTGCTTATTTTTATGTTAAAAGTCCTTGCCGATTTTGTGCTGATCGCGCAAACTTCTATTTTTTTAAAAAGCACAAAATCGTTAAAATTTTACCCAGCAGTAAGTTTAATTTATCCATTTTTTATTGTTTTTACCGTAATTTTATCAGCTTTTAAAACCTACAATTGGAAAGGCCGAAGCTTTAAAAAATAGTTATCTTCTAAAAATCAATTTAAGAAAATTAACCTAATTTTTTACGCCAAAAAATAGATTGATAATGCTTTCAACATTCATCCATAAATAAATAATAAGCAGTAATAAAATAGCCAAAACTATTCCTCTTATAAAATTTGGTTTCTTTCGTTTTTTAAATCGTGGTTTCATCATTTGGGTATTGCCTATTTTTTTAAGTTTAGAGTGCACTGATCTGTTTGGTGTGTTGGGCTTTTAGTTTAGTTTGAAATTTTCAATCAATCACAAAACACACCCCTAACCCCCAATGTCATTAAGTTAAGGAAATATTTGTCATTCCGACAAAGGAGGAATCGCAACAAACTAGCACAGCATTATGAGATTCCTCGTACCTCGGAAGGACAAAAAAATGACATATAAGCTTAACTTAATGACATTGCCCTAACCCCTCTCCAAGAGGGGAATTCGATTTGTTTAACTTTTTACTTGAACTTTCCTTTTCCCCTTTTCGCTATTCTCTTTTCGCTTGCTCCTCCTTTTTAACCGCTCTTAACATTTCTCTTTTCCCCGGCGGACCAGGCAATTTTTCAACTGAAAATCCTACCGATTGCATAGCTCTACGCACACTTCCTTTAGCGCAGTAAGTTACTAAAACACCATCTGTTTTCAAAGCCTTATACATAATTTTGAATATTTCTTCTGTCCACAATTCAGGTTGAAACTTTGCGCCAAAAGCATCAAAATAAATAAGATTGAATTTGTTTTCGTCGTTTATTTCACTAAAAAACTGTTTGCGCTTCAACAAAGAAAAATTTGGAGAAATTTGATTGACAATTTCCCATCTTTGATGATGCATTTTGGTAAAAACTTCAGAAAATTCACTTGCATTTAACTGACTTACATAATTCATTTTTTCAACCAATTCAGCGGCTAAAGGAAACGCTTCAACACCCACATAATCAATAGTCAAGTTCAATTTTGGCGCTTCTAAAAAAGTAATGAAACTGTTTAATCCCGTTCCAAAACCAATTTCCAAAATGTTTATTTTTTGATTTTCAAAAAGCGACAACCCATGTTTAATAAACACATGTTTTGCTTCTTGAATTGCACCATGTTTAGAATGGTAATGTTCACCCCATTCGGGAATGTGAATGGTGGTTGAACCATCGGCAGTAACCATTATTTTTCTTTCCAAAATTTCTAAAATTAAAAATTTGCATTTTTTAGGAGACAAATCGACATTAACATCCTGTTTTTCAGCAAATTTACATCATTTCAAAATACGATATTTTTATAAAAAAATAATACAAAACAAGGATAACATGTCAATTATGTAATTTTATTTTATTCCTATTGCTTATATGAATATTTTTGCTCAAATATATTAAAAATTAGCCAGTAACCTCCTATAAAATTAAAACGGCGAATTGAAAAAATTGAGTAAATTTGCTTAAATAAAAAATACTCTTAAGATGGCTTTACATATTGAAAAAACAACAAAATCGAAAATTTCAGAAGTTGATTTTAACAATTTAACTTTTGGGAAAGTTTTTACCGATCACATGTTTGAATGTGATTTCGAAAATGGAAAATGGCAAACGCCAAAAATTTTACCGTACCACCCGCTAACCATGGATCCTTCCGCAAAAGTTTTTCATTATGGCCAGGCCGTTTTTGAAGGAATGAAAGCCTATAAAGATGATCATGATGATGTTTGGTTATTTAGACCAGACCAAAATCAGGAACGTATCAACAAATCGTCTGCACGATTAGATATGCCTGCATTTCCTAAAGATTATTTCTTTGAAGGCTTAAATGAATTGTTGAAATTGGATAAAGATTGGGTAAAAAAAGGACAAGACAATGCACTTTATATTCGACCTTTTATTATTGCCACCGAATGTTGCGTGTCGGCATCTTCTTCAAACAGCTATAAATTTATGATTATTTGTTCACCTGTACAATCGTATTATTCAGGTGAAGTT
>JBAZGP010000585.1:0-2527 GCA_041652835.1 Lutibacter sp.
TAAAAGAAGAGGGTATTCAAATTTTTTGAATACCCTCTTTTAATGATACCTTCCCTTAACCCATATTGCAGCAAAAAAGGGCAAAAATGGCAAAAAAGCGACCCTAAAAAAATGTAAATGATAGATAACCAACAATATTGTTTTACAAAGTACTTTGTAGTGCCATGCAAAAGTTTGATTCATAATAAAAAAAACATTAATTTTGCAGCATGTATTTCAAAGCGACATTTCGATATAATCCGGAAACAGGCAAACACGATTGGTATTACCGATTGGTTGAAAGCTATCGGAATGTATTGGATGAAGTACGTCAACGCACGATATTGTCGGTTGGATTTATGAATGAATTCACCGAAGAGCAAATAGATTTGATTCAGGATGGGATAAATAACCGTGTTTTAGGGCAGAAAAGCCTCTTTGAAGACGCACAGATTTCGCTTTACGTTGAGCAATTATATCAACAATTGATCAAAAAGAAAAAAATAGACATCGGACATACAGACCCGTCAAAAGACATTGAAACAGTTGATTTAAAGACACTGAAAAACAAAGACGTTCGAGAAGTTGGAGCCGAATGGCTCTCTTTACAAGCAGTGAAACAACTTGGCATTGACCGGTATTTGAAAAACAGGAATTGGACATCCGAAGATATTTCATTAGCGTTGATCCATCTTGTATCACGGGCAATTTATCCGGCATCGGAACTTAAAACGGTTCGTTTTATGGAAGAAAATTCTTCCATATGCGAACTTACCGGTTACGATGTTAACCGCTTGACAAAAGATCAGTTGTATCGTATCAGTCAAAAATTATTTGATGAAAAAGAAGGATTGGAAAATTATTTATCAAGAAAAACGAATGAGTTGTTCGATTTAAATGATAAAATCATTCTTTATGATTTAACCAACAGCTATTTTGAGGGAGAAAAAAGAAGGAGCAAGCTGGCCAGATACGGACGCAGTAAGGAAAAACGAAGCGACTGTCCATTGATAGTTCTGGGATTAGTGGTGAATGTAGAAGGATTTATAAAGTATTCAGCCATATTTGAAGGCAATCGGACGGACAGTAAATCACTGAGTGAAATTATTGACAAACTTCGGATATCGACTTCTGAAAATACTAAACGAGCCATCGTCGTAATAGATGCAGGGATTGTCACTGATGATAATCTGAGCCTTATACAGGAAAAGGGGTACGAATATGTATGTGTAAGTCGCTCTACCAAAAGCAAAATAAAAAAGGCAGAAACAAGTATTCCTGTTACGGTAAAAGACAACAAGGGAAGAGAAATTACCTTGGAGAAAATGTTGACCGAAGATGATTTAACCTATTACCTGAAAGTAACTAGTCCAGCAAAAGCGTTGAAAGAAAAATCAATGAAAACATTATTCGAACAGCGTTTTGAGGAAGGCTTACAGCGAATAAGCCAAAGTTTGACAAAAAAGTCGGGAATAAAAACCTATGATAAAGTTTGTGAACGAATAGGTCGGCTTAAACAGAAGTATTCTTCCGTGTATCGTTCCTATAAAATTGAGATAGAAAGACAAACAACAGACATTCCTTCCAATATTAAGCAAACCGGACAAGCAAAGTTATCCAAGCCGATCAAAGAAATATGCACCTCCATTCAATGGAATCAAATACCCGAAATAAATAAACAAAAGGAAGAAGAATGTGGTGTTTATTTCTTGCGTACCAGTTTAAAAGAGCAGGAAGAGACTTTAATATGGACAATTTACAACTGTATCAGAAATATAGAAAGCAGTTTTCGGACATTAAAAACAGATCTTGATTTGCGTCCAATCTTTCATAAAACAGACTATGCGACACAGGCTCATTTACATTTGGGACTATTAGCTTATTGGATTGTAAATACGGTTCGTTATCAATTAAAACAACAAGGTGTTCATTCACAATGGACAGAAATTGTGCGAATTATGAACACACAAAAATGTGTAACGACCACCGTTCAAAATGTAAGAGAGCAATGGATAAGTATCAGAAGATGTTCCGAACCGGAAGAAAAAGTCAAGAAAATATATGACATATTAAACTACAAATATGCTCCTTTTATTCGTAAAAAATCTGTAGTGCTCAAACCACCTCCTTTAGAAGATAATCCTATTGATAATATCAAATTTATGTCCGGATAGCTGCAAAATGGGTTAAACCTTCAATATTCATTTCTTGCATTATAGTATTAACTATTTCATGATAAAGAATGTGATAAATGGAAAATAAAAATATTAAAAAGTATATCCGATTTGAAAACAGGAGGTATTATTTTTAATATTTGATGTATGACGTAATAGTGGAGAGAGTCCATAGCGAAAGGTTGCTCCTAATGTAATTTTATACAGACACAAGCCTATCGTGTACTGCATACCACCTTCATGATGATAGATATCGTTTTGAAATGACAGAGGAATCCCTTCTTTTTTTGCTGTGAAATTGTAGGTGTAGTAACCGCCGATGCCGACATAAAAATAAATAGAAGGTTCGGTAGAAGTACGTAACAGAATGCTCA
>JBAZGP010000586.1:0-2514 GCA_041652835.1 Lutibacter sp.
ACTGGCATAGAATTCAAATTCCAATCTTTATTGCAACAACCAGAACAGGTTCTATTGCATTCTTCGGTTACTAATAATCGCAGTTTAATCATATTGCTCCTACCTGTCGCATTTTGGGCACTTCCTTACTCTAACTGAAACCTTATGCCGACCGCAAATTGGACAGGGAAACGTGGGCTTTCGCTTGCGGCCATTCTTTTTGTACCATTCCTTGTAATACTTCTGTTGGGCTTTCTTCTGCGAGGGGGTCATTTATTGCTTTCTTCGTTAAACTCATCTTCGCATCTTTGAGAGCAAAATTTATCATAAGTTGCCGCCCCTGAACATTCCATACAATAATCCTGCCCGCAATTCCCGCACTTGTTTATCATTTGACTATCTGCCATTTTCCTAATCTCCAATTTAATTTATGATTACTGGCGGGATAAATTCCCGCCGACCGTTTTAATTTGCCGACTTTGTCGGTTTATGCTTTTCCGATTTTCACGGGTGTCCTTTTCGGGACTGGTCTTGCCTAACACGCAGTTCAGCAAACTGCACATTCCCCAATTATATATTGACACAATGGGGCTGTCAAGAGGAAAACAAGAATTATTTAATCGGGCAGGGCAGCCGCCACGTAGCAAACGAATTACAGTAGAGAATTTAACATTTTGCGTTTTTCTTGATAAGCCAGAGCCGCCTCTGATTTAGACTTGAAACTGCTTATGTGCATCTTTTTTTGTTTAAATGTTATTTGAGCTATCCAATACTTATTATTTTTAAGATAAGTGCCGCAGCCAAATTCAAGACCCCTAAGTTGATTTTGTTGATTTTCCCTATTTGTGCAAATTCTCAAATTACACCTGCGATTATCAAGGCCGTTATGGTTTTTATGGTCAACGTGAAACCCTCTTGGGGCGTTCATTACAAATCTATGCATACCTATAACCTTGTGCTTAATGTGCCTGCAAGCGTACCATCGGTCGTACTTATGGTCTCTGGCGGCACACCATTTCCATTGGCTTAGCCATTCAAAATCAGCATCATCAACCAAAGCAAATTTGCCTTGTGTAAGCGGTATGGTTTTCATATTTTACCTAAAATAAAATCTGGACAAACCCTGTACCAAAGCTGGCAATGTTGCCAAGAATTGAAGTTTGCCCAGATTGTTTTTAGTTTCACTTTGGTACATAAACACATACTAACAAAGATAAGCGAACAGTCAAGTAAGAAGCAGGTAGCCGACAAGAGGAAATGCCAACTACCTGCTAAGGAGGAAGAAGAAGTATTATGCTTTTGGGTTGTTCAAGTCTTTGATTTCGTCGATGGCCGTGCCTCTATCGCGTTCCGCGTTATCATCAACGTTTCTATTCATAGCTATTTTGCTCAAAACTTTGACAACTGGCAACATAGGGCTATCTTCTTTTAGGGTCTTTGTAAGTTTGACAATTGCGCTTGCCAAAGTAATTATGCTCGTAATGCAGAACGTAATTATTACGGCAATTTTGTCCCAATGTTCAATTATGTAATCAATCGTTTCCATAAAACCCCTTTATTTGAAATGTGTAGTTAGAATAAATGTAAGCAGTGAGCCGATTATGGTTGTCTCTGCCGCAATAATTGAGCATACCAACCAGCCCGGCCTCTGCGCCAATCTTAAAAACTTGTCCTGAAAATCCTTGCTCATTTCCTCAAGTTTGTTCTGAAAGCCGGTGCTTAATTCCTGAAATTTGTCTTGGAATTTTTCAGCAAGAACCTCAAACTTATCAAAAAGCCTCGTAATGTTAGACGTTGACAGGTCAACCGACTTCTTGATATTACCAACCTCTCCAATCATTCCGCTGTGTTCTTTGCAGGTGTCGCAATTCTTATCTTCGTTGTTTTGTCCGCTCATTGTTTTTCCTTTATCAAAGTTTTAGTTTGGCTGTGATGTTTCCTGTTTAATTATTTCTTCGTTTCGCAAGTTCTTTACGTAATTCTGCAACTTTATCTATGTCGTCTTTATGGACATCGCCTTTTTTATGCTTACCGACAATTTGATAAAGGTCTTTACCTATAGCATTTACGCCTATTTTTTTTCTATCTTTGCCGTCTTCTTTGTATTTACTCTTTGCGATTTCTGCAATAATTTCCGATTCGGTAAGTTTGCCAAAATCGGAATAAGTATTTGCCTGGATGCTCAAGGCAGACGTAATAATCTGCAACATCTGGTCTGGTTTGTTTTTAAATTCAGAAGCGTCTATATAATTTTCTACCGATATTGGAGTAACCATACGAATCGCTTCTGTTGCCGGCGTAGTCGGTTTTCTGTCAAAATCCTTGCCTCTTAAAATGTTCAATACTGCTGTTGCTGCCGGGGATGTTTTGTTTTTAAAGAAGTCAATAAGAGCATCTTCGCCAGTCCTGCTGCCATATCTGCCGGAATTTATCTCTGTGATTTTGCCAGTAGAACTACTTTTTGTGTAGCCTTTCTTGCCTACAAGTATAGGGGTTAATCGTGAGGCCAATACGAGAATTGCAAAAGTTCCGCCG
>JBAZGP010000587.1:0-2514 GCA_041652835.1 Lutibacter sp.
TTTGAATTTTGATAAAAAACAAATAATTTTATATTTTCTTTTAAACGATAGTTATGATTCAACTGAACAAATTTTAAAATCTTTCCAGAAAAAGTACATACATGAGTATAAGGATATTCAAATTGATAAAGTGAAGACAAAGTGTGTTGAATATCGTAGGAATATTTCAAAAAATCCAAATTTTGTAGATGCTCATTGGATGAAAATTTATGAAAATTTGAGTTTTTTACGAAATAAGGTAATTGATAAGGTAATTGAAACGTCCGTAGACTATTGGTTGAGCGTAGATTCAGATATACTTTTAAATGATACGGAATCATTAAATATATTAATAAATGATATTCAAGGCAAATCGATTATGGCTGGTATAATTAATAATGATCAATTGAGAAATCCATTTTTAGATAAGCATCTTGCTGCTTGTAATATATTGTATTTTGATGAGTATGGTAAAGCTCAACATATATTAAATTGGAAAGATAATGAAATATTTCAAGTTGACGTGACTGGTGCAATTTGCCTTTATGATGCAGAAATATTTAAAAAATATCCTAATATTCGATTTCAAACAAATCGTCAAGGAGAAGATATTGGATTTTTTTTAAATGTCAAAAATTCAGGTATTAAAGCGTGGGCTACTGGAAGAGTCCAACCTTTACATGTCATGGCTGAAGGACTTTTTGACATATGTAGTAAATGCTCAAATAGTTGTTATCAATATTGTATAATGCATGGAGAGCGTCAACCTACTCTTATAGATTGTCCTAAGTTTAAGGAAAAATAAACAAATTTAATATTATATGGAGGTAAGGATTTATGGCTAAAGGAGATATAAAGGATATCAAGGAAATTAAAGAGTTAAAGCTAAAAGATAATGAGATATTTTTACCTACAGGCGAAGTTAAAAAAATTTCAAGCACGAAATTGAAATATATGAAAGACGGTAGTTTTAATTCTTATCAATTAATTCGAAAAATAGGTGTTGTATCGTTGCTTACTAAATTTTCAGATGGTGAAACAGTATTACTTTCGTTCATTGGAGCGGTTCTGGATCAGAAACCTGAAGAAATTACTTGGCTTGACGAAGCAACCGCAGAATTAATAAATGAAATTGTTGACAAATCATTAAAAATAAATGAGATAAAAGATGAAGATGAAAATTTTCTAGAAGTTCTAGGGAAGGAAGTGGGAACAAAGGAATAACTTTGAGAAGGGGTTATTCGTTATTAGCGATACATTGTGGATATTTAGAAACTGAAATAGATCAACTCTCATATTGTTTTTACAAAGATATCATTTCTGAAATTTCAATTAATTTAAGATACGGGGCAGTTGTACACTTATTAAGCAGAGATTATTCCGATGAAAAGGTTTCAAAATATGTTGAAGAAATGAATCCGTTTTCAGTCGATATTGAAGTTCATAATGATAAAAAAACCACTGGCAAGAAAGTTACTTTGGGTATGCTCAAGTCTATGGGTGTGATTAAATAGTTTTAAAATTACATATAAATTTAACATTTTATTCATTTTTTTGTTTAAAATTTGGAGTGGGTGGAATGCAAAATCATCTCCCCCACTTCTTTCTTTTGAAATTAATTATCATTTTATATAAATTTCAAATATTTCAATTTAAAAGGAGGAAATAAAAATGGCTGTTTTAGATAAATTTTTAAAACGTTCTAATGCTGATGGTCAGATACATCCTTTGCAATATTATGATACTTCAACTGCTGATATGGAAGTTGTAGCAACTGATAAACCTTTACCTGTTGATATTAAGAATGCAGATATTGAAATAAATGTTACCGTTGAAGATATTGTAAGTGTTGAACAAAGCGACAAAACTAAATTAAAAGGTACAATGGCAATAGATCAAACAACGGATGGTACAACTAACAAAGTACAAGCAAGAAATGCAATACGTGGGGATTTTCAGGTTAATGCTAATATACAGGTAGGTGCTACTGATGTTAGTAATATTGTACCTTTACCTACTAAATCAATACCAACGATAGGTGCTGCGATAACTCTTTATAATGCTATTACTGCTACGCCTGTGTCTGCAACTGAGATAGTGTTGGGCAATACAGATAGTGTTAAAGTTGAAATCTCAGGTACATCTTCAGCCAGGACTATTACTTTTGCTGCAAAACTAACTAGCACAAGTGCTGCAATAGCTATAGATGGATATAATTGGTCTACTCATACGTTAGTAACTTCAACCACAGGTATTACTTCTGAATTGTGGGAGTTTGATGGGTTGACAGGATTTTATAGTTTGGTGTTAACTCCAACGGTGATTACAGGTGGTACTTTGACTATAAAAGTTGTGGAGGTGACTTAATATGGGTGCTGACTTAAAAGCAAGAGGAATGGCATCAGCAAATGCCGCAGCTTTGGCAGAAATGTCGCAGTATGTCGCAAGATCTGTTGTGGTAACACAAGCAGAATATGACGCATTACCATCAAGTAAATTGACTGATACTATTAATTATCAGATAGAGGGGTAAGT
>JBAZGP010000588.1:0-2087 GCA_041652835.1 Lutibacter sp.
GGCGATGCCGGGCTTCCCGCGGGAAGCCCGGCATCAAAATCCAACCCCACATTAGTTGCTTTTATTTTCGCAATTTTTATAATTATTGGTTTTTTGCTTTTACAAAAAATGGGCATTGCAGATTTACTCAGCATAAGCTCGAAGTCTTCTTTAATAACATTTTTTGGGTTTGGAATTTTGGCGGGAATATCTTCTTGCGCAGCTTTGGTAGGCGGAATTGTTTTATCTATGTCAAAACAATGGAACAGCCTTTATGCAGAAAAAGCTTCAGCTTCAAAAAAACTTCAGCCCCATATTATGTTTAATGTTGGCAGATTTATTTCTTATATTATTTTGGGTGGAGTGCTAGGAATGGTTGGAAGTAAATTACAAATTTCTCCTCAATTTACAGCATTTTTAATTATTGCAATATCTTTTTTAATGATTGCTTTGGGGCTTCAAATGTTAGGAGTTAAAGCGTTTAGAAAATTTCAAATTTCAGCCCCAAAATCATTTACAAGGTCAATTGCCAACGAAAATAATTTTCAGGGTAAATATATGCCGTTTATTATGGGGGCGTTAACATTCTTTTTACCTTGTGGGTTTACAATTACAGCTCAAAGCATAGCCCTACTCTCTGGGAACGCGTTTATGGGTTCTGCAATAATGGGGGCCTTTGCTTTGGGAACTGTGCCAACGCTTTTGTTTATAGGGCTGTCTTCTGTTAAGTTTTCATCAAAACCACACTTGGCTGAAAGATTTTCAAAAGTTGCGGGTTTTTTGGTTTTGTTTTTTGCCTTGTTTAATATGAATGCGCAAATAAATGTACTGGGATTTTCTGTTTTTAATTTGCCTCAAACTAAAACTATTGGCGCCAGCCAAGATGGTTTGCCTCCAATTGTGGATGGAAAACAAACCATCAAAATGATTGCCCATGCCTCAAATAATGAGCCAAATTACTTTAAGGTAAAAGCCGGAATTCCTGTGGTGTGGGAAATTACTGCCGACACTAACCGCGGGTGTAATAGCGCGATTATTTCAAGCAAATTATTTGGCGGACAAATTGATTTGCCGGCGGGAAAAACCGCAGTAAAAGAATTTACTCCAAAAACAGCAGGCAAATACAGGTTTTCTTGCACAATGGGAATGGTGGCGGGTACAATAGAAGTAGTTAATTAATAAATAAAAAAAAGTCGGCAATTCCGTTTGCCAACATAAGTAAAGTGCGTGTCGCACTATTGGTCGAGGCCGAGACGGCACTTTCTGAAATCGAGATAATCGCAGTCAGCCCGTAGGCGATCGCCGTTCTTAAGAACTAATTCACACGCTCCCTCGTCCTTGAATGCAACGTAATAGAACCTTTGGATTTCTGAGCGTGCCACCGTGACACCCTTTTCTCCGCGAACGACCACAACGAATTGGTTTTCCATGGTCACGTTCCCTTGGTTGAGGAGTGTTACGAGAATATTAATATTTATCATAAATAAAAATATATGTCAATAAAAATAACAGCGAAGACAACGTTAGCAAAAATATTGGAACAAAAAGGCGGTGATAAAGTTTTGGCGGAAAATGGTGTGCCGTGTTTGTCTTGCCCCATGGCTTCTATGGAAATTGATAAACTTCAAATTGGGCAGGTTTGCACAATGTATAATTTAGACTTAGAAAAAATATTAGAAGAATTAAATGGAAAAAAAAATAATAAAAATTAAGGGAATGGATTGCGCCTCGTGCGCATCAGTGATTGAAATGGGTTTGAAAAAAACCAAAGGTATTATTTCCATAAATATAAATTATGCAAATGAAAAAGCTTATGTGCAGTTTGATCCTGCAATAATAAGTTTGGAAAAAATTAAAAAACTTATAAAAGATTCCGGTTACGGAGCGGAAGAGGAAATGGAGGGTGCAGGAATGGGTGAAATGCACGACCATCATAAAATGGAAAAAGAAAGCGAAATTAAAAAATTAAGAAATCGCTTTTTATTTTCTTTAATTTTAAGTTTTCCCGTAATTTATATGGTTATGGGCGGAATGATTGGTCTGCCCCAGCCATCTTTTTTTGAAAAATACGGATTATACATACAGGCTGTTTTATCAGCCGGAGTTAT
>JBAZGP010000588.1:2097-2506 GCA_041652835.1 Lutibacter sp.
AAAATGGGTCCCAATATGGACACATTAATTTTAGTAGGAACCGCCACTGCTTATTTTTACAGCTTAATAAATCTTATTTTATTGAGTTTAGGAAAAACGGTTTCAATGGAATCTTTTTATTTTGAGGCTTCTGCTTTTATTTTAGTTTTTATATCTTTAGGAAAATATTTAGAAGCTATTACAAAAGGTAAAACTTCTGAGGCCATTAAAAAATTGATGGGATTACAACCTAAAACAGCGATTATAATAAAAGATGGCAGAGAGCTGGAAATCAAAATTTCCGAAGTTACGGTTGGTGATATTGTTTTGGTAAAACCTGGGCAAAAAATTCCTGTTGACGGAATTGTTGTTGACGGATATTCTGGAGTGGATGAAAAGGCAATTACAGGAGAAAGTATTCCCGTGGAAA